>CAIRZD010000256.1 GCA_903882965.1 uncultured Bacteroidota bacterium | reverse complement strand
GTATTTAGGGTAAAGCCTAAACCGCCTGACCTGCAAAAAGATATTTTCTGGAAAAACTCAACCTTGTTCCAGTAAAATCAGGCTTTCCCAAAGATATTTTGCCCTTTTTGAAAAAGTTCCGTATGTTTATGACTTTTGCCCAAAAGATCAGTCGGCTCATGGTTCAAGCTGTGAAAATCAACAGTAAATCAATACCAGATTTGATTAGTTTTGCTCCATGCGCATATTGATGGTGTGCCTCGGCAATATATGCCGCTCCCCGATAGCTGAAGGGGTAATGAGGCACAAGGTAAAACAGCATGGATTGGATTGGGATGTAGCATCTGCCGGCACGGAATCTTATCATATAGGAGAGGAACCGCACAGGTTTTCACAAAAGATATGCATGGCGCATGGTATCGATATTTCGATGCAGCGTGCTAAGAAATTTGTTGCAACAGATTTTGCGGAGTATGATAAGATCTATGCAATGGCAGGTGACGTATATGCAGAGATAAAACGAATTGGTGGGCTAGGTGCAGATATGAATAAAGTGGAATACTTTTTAAACGAATTGCATCCCGGCAAGAATGAATCTGTGCCTGATCCGTATTACGGTGATGAAAGTGGCTATAAAGTAGTGTATGAAATGATAGAAAAAACATGTACTGCAATTGTAGAAAATTATAAATAAAGTGTATGTCAAAACCATCAATACCACAAGGAACACGTGATTTTTCGCCGGTGGAAGTGCGCAAGCGCCAATATATTTTTAAGACCCTGCAAACTATATTCGAACTATATGGTTTCCAGCCATTGGAGACACCATCAATGGAAAACCTTACCACACTCACCGGTAAGTATGGAGAAGAGGGCGACCGGCTGATATTTAAGATACTCAATAATGGCCTGCATGAAAAGAAAGATGCGGATAAGGATAAACTGAACAGTGAGTGGAATAATATTCTGAGCAAGCCTTACTCAACACCTGTTGTTACTGAGCGCGCATTGCGCTATGACCTTACCATCCCGTTTGCACGGTATGTGGTGATGCACCAGAATGAACTTTCATTCCCTTTCCGCCGCTACCAGATGCAACCTGTGTGGCGTGCCGACAGGCCGCAGAAAGGCCGCTACCGTGAGTTTTGGCAATGCGATGCAGATGTGGTGGGTAGTACGTCGCTTATTAATGAGGCAGAGCTGGTGAGTATTTACCAGACTGCTTTTAGAAAACTGAAAGTACCGGTAATTATAAAAATCAACAGCCGCAAGCTGCTTGCCGCACTTTCTGAATTGTGCGGTATGCCGGAGAAGATGATGGATATAACCATAGCAATGGACAAGCTGGATAAGATAGGCTGGGTAGGCGTGGCAAATGAACTGAAAGAGCGCGGCATACCCGATGATGGTATATGGCAGATAGAAAGAGTAATCAATGTAAAAGGAAAGAATGATGAAAAGCTGGCCGCATATGCAGATATTATGCAGCATAGCGCGAGTGGGATGGAAGGGATAAATGAGCTGAGTAAAACATTAGCTTATTACAAGGAGTTAAATAGTGATGAAAATGAGGTAAATATTATTGTGGATATAAGCCTTGCAAGGGGACTGAATTATTATACAGGTGTGATCGTAGAAGTAGTGTGCAGCAGCGAGGCGGTGAAGATGGGCAGCATAGGTGGCGGTGGCAGGTATGATGATCTTACAGGGCTATTCGGGTTGAAGGGGCTATCAGGTGTAGGGGTGTCATTTGGTATAGACCGGATATATGATGTAATGGAAGAGCTAAGTGTTTTCCCTGAGCAACTGGTGGAAGGCACAAAAGCGATGATAGTGAATTTTGGCGGAGCGAATGAAACTTACGCGCTGCATATTTTACAACAACTTAGAGCTGCGAATATTGTTGCAGAGATATACCCGGATGCCGCAAAGTTTGACAAGCAAATGAAGTATGCCAATAAGCGCGGCATAGCTTATGTATTGCTGCCGGGAGATGAAGAACGGGAAAAGAATATGGTAAGTGTAAAGAATTTTGATACCGGGGAGCAGAAAATGGTGAGTGTAGAGGCGGCAATTACCTTATTGCAAAGTTAGCTACAGCGGCCTCTGCACACCGCTCCCCATCAATAGCTGCAGAAACAATACCGCCCGCATAACCTGCTCCTTCTGCACACGGGTATAGGCCTTTGATCTGTATATGTTGCAAGGTGTCTTTATCGCGGGGTACGCGCACAGGTGAGCTGGTACGTGATTCGGTAGCTACAAGTATGGCTTCATTGGTAAAGTAACCTTTCATTTTTTTGCCAAAGTCTATTACTGCTTTTTTTAATGCAGCATTCACTTCCCCAGGTAGTACATCTTTAATAGCCGCACTGTGTATACCGGGTAGGTAGGAGCAATCGGGCATGGTAGAAGAAGTTTTGCTATCAACAAAATCGGCCATGCGCTGGGCGGGGGCTACTAGCTTGCCGCCACCTATCTCGTAAGCTTTTTGCTCTACCATTTGCTGGTAGTGCATTGCGGCAAGTGGCCCGGTGAATTTATAAGCGGCAAAGTCTCGCTCATCAACGGCTACTACGGTGCCGGAGTTGGCATATGGGTTGTTACGTTTAGAGGGCGACCAGCCATTTACTACTATTTCGCCGGGGGCAGTTGCTGCAGGGGCTATGATGCCGCCGGGGCACATGCAGAAAGAGAACACACCTCTGCCGTTTTCCTGCGCTACCAGTGAGTAGCTTGCCGGGGGTAAGTATGGATCGCGGGTGATACAATGATATTG
This sequence comes from uncultured Bacteroidota bacterium, assembly GCA_903882965.1. Classification (GTDB taxonomy): domain Bacteria; phylum Bacteroidota; class Bacteroidia; order Chitinophagales; family Chitinophagaceae; genus Nemorincola. The sequence continues at coordinate 8,333 of CAIRZD010000256.1, read as the reverse complement.
TGAGCGGTCGATTATTAATTGCGGATGCTCTATGCGCACTCCAAGGGCGAAAGGTTTGCACTCAACCGTAATGCCTTTATTATGCAGTAAGGTAAAAATATCGCGTGCCGCGTGGCCGGTGGCTAGGATCACAGAGGTGCATTGTATGGTATCGCCCGATGCAGTTTTAACTCCTGTAATTGTGTCGCCATTCAGCAATATATCCGTGAGCCTGGTTTCAAATAATACTTCACCGCCGCAGTCAATGATCTGCTGGCGCATGGCAGTTATTATCTGCGGTAGTTTATTTGTGCCTATATGCGGATGCGCATCGTACAGTATATTATCCTCCGCACCAAAATGATGAAACAATTGCAGTATACGCTGCACATTACCACGCTTGGTGGATCGGGTATATAGTTTGCCATCGCTGTAAGTGCCGGCGCCACCTTCACCAAAGCAGTAGTTGGATTCCGGGTTTACTATGCCTTCTTTGTTCATCGCGGCAAGGTCTCTGCGGCGGCTACGCACATCCTTGCCACGCTCCAGTATTACAGGCTTATATCCAAGCGTTATGAGCCGTAATGCTGCAAACAATCCTGCAGGCCCGGCACCAATGATTACCACATGTGGTGCATTGGATACATTTTGTAATTGTGGATCGAAGGTTGGGGCTGCAGTAACGGGTTCATCAATAAAAACCTGTGCCTGTATAATTATCCGTGCCTGTCGTGAGCGGGCATCTATTGAGCGTTTCTGGATGGTATAGCCGGTAATGCGCTTTGTGGTTACACCACATTCTTCGGCAAGCACCCTTTTTATAGTTGCTTCGTCTGCTGTATCAGCAGGAGTGACCAAAATTGTTACTGATTTTGTCATAGGTGCGTTAGGTTTTTATCCTAAAAGCAATGAAGTATTTTTATGGATGCGTCTTCTTATAGCTGGCTTTTACTTTATCCAGATGGTCAACGAATTTTTGTACATCAGGGTCGTATGAGTATCCCGCATCTGCAAGTTTATTACCGTTCTCATCTACATAAAAGTAAAAAGGCTGAGAGTTTGAGCCAAACTTAGAAGCCTGGAGATCTGCATTCTTGTCGCCCAATGTAGTTACCTGTGCATTCAGGTCTTTTGAAAAATATTGTTGTTCTTTTGGCAGCTCTATCCTGTTGATGTCGCAATAGAGGGAAACTACAATAAAATCTTCTTTCAGCCGTTTTGCTACTTCCGGTTTAGACCATACCTGCGATTCCATTTTGCGGCAATTGACACAGTTAATACCCGTAAAGTCGAGCATTATGGGTTTCTTCATTTTCTTTGATGCGACAAGCGCTTCATCATAATCGAAGAAAGTTACCAGCCCGAGATTACGAACCACCGGCGGCTCGTATATCTTCATGTCTGATACATATTTTACAGGTTTTACATCATTGCTGTTTTCATTGTTTGCTTGTGGCGTATTGCCAACGCCGCTTCCTCCAAATGCATCGAATGTACCTAATGGCGGTACGAATGCACTAACGCCATTCAGCGGAGCTCCCCACATGCCGGGAAGCAGGTATACCGAAAATGTAAATGATGCGATCGCGAGGAATAATTTAAACAGGGAGACGTAATCTTGTCCATAAACATTTTTAACAGAAGCATCGTCGTGCGACAGTTTTAGTTTGCCTAGTAAGTAGAAGCCAAGCAATATGGATAGCACGATCCATATTGCAATGAATAATTCTCTATCAAGTATTCGCCAGCCCTGTGAAAGATCTGCATTTGAAAAGAATTTCAGCGCAAGCATAAGCTCCAGGAAACCAAGCACTACCTTGATCTGGTTGAGCCATCCGCCGGAGGATGCTATTTTATTGAGCATGCCAGGGAATACAGCAAACAGTGCGAACGGAAGTGCTAGTCCGAGGGAGAAACCAAACATGCCGATCGTTGGGCCGAGTAAGCCACCTTTGCCTGCAAGTACTAACAGCGGGCCTACTATAGGCCCGGTACATGAGAAAGATACAATAGCCAGTGTGAGGGCCATAAAGAATATACCACCAAAACTTCCTACACCCGCTTTAGAATCGGTTTTGCTGGTCCAGGAGGAGGGGAGTGTTATTTCAAAAGCACCAAGAAATGAGATGCCGAAAATGATAAAGATGATAAAGAAGAAAAGATTGGCGATCCAGTTAGTAGAAAGGGCGTTGAGGGCATTAGCACCAAATATTGCAGAGATGAGTACACCAAGTACCGTGAAGATCATGATAATGGAAAGCGAATAATAAAAGGCATTCCGTAAGCCCTCTTTCCGTGTTTTACTTCTTTTGGTAAAAAAGCTTACGGTTATAGGTATCATGGAGTATACGCATGGTGTAAGTACTGCGGCTATTCCGCCGCCCAGTGCCGCCAGGAATAACCATAGCAAAGATTTATCACTTTTTTTACCGCTACTTTTATCCTTTGAAACAACGTCTGTTTTTTTAGTTTTAGCAGTGTCGGAGGTAACTGTGCTATCGTGTTTTGCAGCATTATCAGCCATTTGAGAATCCACAGCAGGGTTTGACTGTTTTGCCGAAGCGGTTGTATCACCACCACCACCTGCGTCTGTAATATCTACAGAAAAAGGAACCGTTTTTTCGCGCAGGCATATGTTGTGGTCGCAAACCATATAGGTGTGCTTTCCCTTTATCGTGGTGTTCTGTTTAATAATTGCATTTTGATAATAGTCTACTTTATCCTCAAACCATGCAAGCGCCCCATCAATACCATCCATGATTCCGGTCTGTTTTTTGCCGTGCTCTGTGATAGTGCCGATTAATTTTACATTGTCATTATGCCTAAAAGTAAAAGTTGGTGGTATCTCCATACCATCACCGCCGGGTTTTAATGACCATATGTGCCAGGTTTCTTTTAGCTTCAGGTGAAAAATGATCTGATATTCATTGCCTTTTTGCTTCTTTGCTTCTATGGTCCATGTTGCCGGGTCAGCAACCATCTGGGCAAACAGTCCGTTCGTAATGAACAGGCTGATAAAAACAATAAGTAAGGCTTTCAATATTCTCATTACCGGAGCATCATTTTATATCAAAACTAAAATCTTTATCCTTTGGCGGCAGGCACATTTTATCGTTACATACCTGGTATTCATACTTGCCGGTTAGCTTTGTGCTGCCAGTTACCATTACATCCTGTATATAATCAATCTTGCCAGTAAAATAAGTTACTTTACCATCTATACCTGCCATAGTGGTGGTGATTGATTTTCCTTTTTCGGTGGCATTGCCTTTCAATTTCACTTTAGGGTTTGGGTCAAGTGTGAATGAAGGCGCTATCTCGTACCCGTCTCCACCCGGATGAAGGGACCATATATGCCAGTCTTTTTTTAATTCGAGATGAAATATTAATTGGTATTCGGTAGCACTTTTCTTTTTTGCTTCAAACTTCCATGTAGTAGGGTCTTCTATCATTTGTGAGAATGATGGGATCGCCCAAAACAAAACCGGTAACAGGAAAAAGAATTTCAGTGATCGCATATGCGGAATATATTAGCGTATATTATTTCATTTTGATACAGCAAGATAGCTTACAAAATGAGATCACATACTAATAGATCAATATTTTTAACGTTTGGTTTAACAAACAAGTCAGTTCGCACGGCTCAAAGCCAATAAAATACCTCTGCCATCTATATTGTGCAATGTTTCAGAGCATGCGCGCTCCGGGTGTGGCATCATACCAAATACATTGCGGCCTTCGTTGCATACACCTGCGATATTGTTAATGGCTCCATTGGGGTTTGAATCTATATGCACTTCGCCCAGTTCATTGCAATAGCGAAAGACCACTTGTTTATTATCGTGCAGTCGCTGCAAAGTGGCGGCATCAGCATAGTACCTACCCTCACCATGGGCTACCGGTATTTTCAATGCTTTTTCGCTTATGTGTTGTCCAATGAGGTTATGAGTGCTTTCACTTTTTATGAAAACGTTTTTGCACACGAATTTCTGATGATCATTTTGCAACAGAACACCGGGCAAAAGGCCTGCTTCGCAGAGTATCTGGAAGCCATTACATACACCTAAAACTTTACCCCCATCCTTTGCAAATTTTATCACTTGCTCCATCATTGGGCTAAAGCGCGCCAGTGCGCCACATCTCAGATAGTCGCCGTAAGAAAATCCACCCGGTAACACCAGGCAGTCATCGGTCGAAAACATGCTCAGGTCCTTGTCTTTATGCCAAAGCATTACAACTTCTTGTTGCAGGTCGTCTTGCAGCGCGTGCACCATGTCGCTGTCGCAGTTTGAGCCGGGGAAAACTATAATACCAAATTTCATTTACTGTTATTTGTTTGCCAAAAGGCAAAAAATTAGGAAAACAAGTGAAAAATAAAAGATAAAGTTACTAAACCGTTTATTCTTTTCAAGCAAAAGGGCGTGAGATATTATAATACTCAATGCAGGTATAGTTATCAGCCATGCACTTTTTATGGAATGATCGGTAAGAAATGCATTAACTATTGATAATATGAGGTAAAAAGAAATAGCTATCCAGTCGCGGCGAACATATATATTACTCATAGCTACATTTTTCTGCATGGCAAATATGCCACTGGCCAGAAGTATTAATATGCCAATTAGGGTAACGATCAAATAAAAGATAGAAGTAACATGCCCGGCAAGGGAAAAACCTATATGCGGCCATTGGGAATAGAGGTAAAATTTATCGACAAGGAACAGAATCCCGGCTAAAAAATAAAATGGCGTGATATAGCCCATCAACGCCACAGACCATTCTCCAACACTAAAGGACCGGAACATGACCATGCCAACCAGTAACAACAGGAAAAATGAAAGCAAAGTGAACTGAAATAAGGCTGCAAGGCTGAGGAGGAAACTGGCATTAAAGATCAGTTTTCTTGGTTGGGTTGTTTGGGTAAAGCCAAACATAATGTCTACTGCGCCCAGTAGCAGCCAGTTGAGCAGCAGTGTTTCATTGAAAGAATTAAAAGGCTGGTAAATTGAGGTAAGCAGCAGGTAAACAAATGCAGGCACGTATGTGTAGCGTGGAAATAGCTTGTGACGTGTGGCTATACTTTTAAGGTAAAGTGATTGTATGAACAGAATGAATATGGCAAATAAGGTAAACGCAAATGCATTATGCCTGAAAACGATATTAATTGCACGAAGGATATAATTATACAGGAAGTGCCCTGCTACCGGGTCTGGGGCAAAGGGGTGTAATAATACTTCTATCTTTACGAGCAGCGCAAAGATGAAAAGTATTATAACTGTAAAAGGACTATTGTTTCTGAATAACCGTAGCACGCAGAGATTTTTGGCTAAAATACAACTTTAGCGAAGCAGATTTGTTTTTTATGTAAGCAAGGGACAATTAATATTCTTCCTGCCACTTGTTTGCCACTGCTTGGCATCCAATCCGGATAGTCGTTGCCTTCCGCTTTGAAGGAGTGCACATCGCTTTTGCCTTCAGAAGACAAGGTCGCTAATTGGATGTGTGAGCGGGAGCTGTTAAAATCATTATATAAAAATGCGAGCGTGCCGCCGGTATTGAGCAATGCGTAAGATGAGAATATTCCACCATCTTCCTGTGAATATTGCTCCTTTGGGATAAAGGAGCTCCATAGACGGGAGCCGTCTTTATCATAAGAAAGAGCCATAATGTCATTATAATGGTATTCATGTACTATCGTAGATGAGTATGGGCTATAGGAGGAGTAGAACCCTGTGCCGGGGGAATAATTAGTGCGGGAAGTAACATAATGGATCTCTGCCACCAGTACAAAACCACCGTCATTTTTAACGATCAGATGCTGTACCTGGTAGTTGTCAAAGGCGCGGGTTTTATGCCTTGTGCCTGCTGAATTGATCAGTTCCCTATCAAACGGGATAAGTTTTTTGGTGACAAATGTACCGCCAGTAATATCATAAGAAGCAAAGATGATACCATCAAAACTGCCGTTTTTCTTATCGGCATAAAAGCCGCCGAAATATATCCGCTTGTTCAGATTGTCAATTTTCATATAGCCACTTGCCGCGTATTTTGTGTCAAGTGTCATCTCTTTTTGTTCAAACTTAGCGGCTCCCATTGCCAGTTTGAGTATCCAAAACTGGTCGGCATAATTCATTGTGCCATCCGGAGTATAAGCAGGAATATATACGTTGCCGTCATTATCAATATTTACCTCGCTATGTTGTATTGTATTTTCGGCTTTAAAACTAGTATGGCTCCTTTTTACTATTGTAAGGTTTTCATCAAGCCATTTGCCGTCAAAATCTATTTCGGAGCCCTTATCATTAGCACTGTATATCAGAATCATTTTCTTATTCTCAGAAACAGCAGATTGGAAATATGTTTTTGTAGCGCCGAATATACCGGTCTTAAAGCTACCAAGTTGTATGGGCTTATTTTTTAGCCGCCCTTTTTCATCGAGCAATGCCGCATATTGTACTACTTTATTGCTTTCCAGTGCCTGGTATAGCACAATGATCTTATCAGCGTAGGCAATGAACCGTGTTTCATATATTTTCTCGGGGAAAAAATCAAGTATCACCGTAGCAACATTATTCATGGTATCATCGTATGCTTCGAGCATTGGGCCGTCAGTAGTGCTGTGATAATTGTAGAGCAGCCCCCCGGTCATACCAACCACCGCATATTCACCACTATGAAAATCAAATTTTTCGTACTGGGAATAGACTACATCCTGGCCATAAAGTACAGACGGGAGTAATAAAAGATATAGCAGGGCTGTCCTTACGTAAATCATGCTCCAAATTTAGGGTAGCGATCGCAAATAACTGAGAAATATTATTTTGAAAGAAACCGGGACATAATCGCCGGGGCGGGGACAATGCATTCATTTTGTTTGCCAAACCATTTATAGCGGTTTCTGGAAATAAAATTATAGGCACTATCCCGAAGAAAGCGGGGAATTACTATGCCGGTGAATAATAGTGTCCACGGCCACCCTAAAAGTTTGAAAACATATAACGCGGCAGATGAATGCGTATGCCAGGTGCCTTTGTAAAATAGAATAACACTGTCTGGAGCGAACTTGCGCAGAGTAGAAACATTTTCTTTTGCTTGCATACCAATTTCTGATTGCAGAGATGCAAAAAGGAAGATCTTTTTTTTATCATGCCTTATAATAAACTGCACCAAGCCATTACATAAATTACACACGCCATCAAAGAAGAGGATGGGGGAAGTGGTGGTGTTTATCACACAAGGCTAATTTAAAACCGGTTTAGTTTTTGGGGTAGTGTCGGCAGTATTATGTTGTGCCGCGTGTACGATAGAATCAGCCTTTACTTTTACTTCAATTTTAATCCTATGTTCCAGATCCCTTCGTGCCATTTCGTCCAGTTCTTTTATACGGTAAGCTGTAATAGAATCTATCTTCTGCTGAATTTGCATTTTGGTCAATGGCACAGGTTCTTTGTTACAAGCAGTAAAGCCAACGCTAAGTATTATTAATGCCAGTAATGTTTTTTTCATATCCGGGGCAAAATTACTAAGACTAACGATCAAACTGCATACCAAATTGCAATGCCGTTGAAAAATTAACAATTTACAATTTGTTAATGTATAATATATTTTAGCGGTTTATATCAATAAAATGTCGGAAATTTACGTTAGATATGTATATGTGGAAGGGGTTGATATGGTTTGTATGTTTTACGCTGATATATGCCGGTGGCGTTTTGGCGCAAACTTCGCCCAATGATACCATCAGGCTTGGCGCTATCACAGAGCGAGGCTTGGTATACCCGATGATATTGTTGCCTGAATTTGCCGAACGAGGAGCATTGATGGATGGCGAAGAAAAGGTGCGTAAAAACAAGCTCCGCAGTGATGTATACGAGGTATACCCCTATGCTCTTGCCGCTGCGGCCATGTTCAAAGAGATCAATACTAATCTTGATAAATTATCTGAACGAAGAGAACGCAAGCGATACTTGAAAAGCATGGACAAGCAACTGGACCACTTGTTCAAAGAACCACTTAAAAATCTAAGCATTGACCAAGGGCATGTTTTAATAAAACTCGTAAACCGGCAAACCGGGCAGAATTGCTATAGCATTATAAAAGAATTAAAGGGTGGTTTTTCGGCAGTTTTATGGCAATCGGTGGGTGTTTTTTTTAATAATAATCTTAACCGTGATTATGATCCGGAGGGAGATGATAAAGAAATTGAGAGTATCGTCCGCGATCTGGAGGCTTCCAACGCTTATCGTTACCAGATGTACCAGCAACAGGCACTATTGAACAAAGTAAAGAAGCAGAACAATTGATTTGGTAGAATCCGCATTTCATACACTCTCTTATTGAAATATTTTCTAAAT
>CAIRZD010000255.1 GCA_903882965.1 uncultured Bacteroidota bacterium | reverse complement strand
TTCCTCCGGTGATAGCGTTGTGCGTAAATCAATAGGTTTCATTTGTTGTATTTTTGATTTAATTGCTCAATCGTTAACGTCGTACCAACTTTTGTTGTTAGATCAGTTAAACTTATCTTTTTTTGTGTCCATAGCTGATAACGAGCTGGGCCTAAAATCTGTTTTTGTACTGTTTGTGTCTGTTGCTGTAGCCAAGTGTTATAGCTTAATGTTTGTGGTATGGGATCGCCGTACAAAATCGGTACTATTATTGTGCGACAATTCCAATGCCAGGGTGGATAACCAGGAAACTCAATATTCGTAATTGAATTTAATGGTTTGCCGTCAAATTTCCACGCAAAACCAGCTCTTCCCATACAGAGAAAACTGGTTCTATTATCAAGTGTCACCTGTGCAGCTAATCCTTGTATTAGTGTATCATTTGCAGCAAAAATTGCTTGCTGTGTTTGATTTGCTACGGTCTGAAGTGCTGTCTGTACTAATGTTTCGGCTTGATTATTTGTATTGTCGAAAATGCTGTTTGTGTATGATGTTAATGTACGTTTTGTATCGTCTACTGTCACTTGTACTGAACCATTTGCAATACCCCGTATTTTATCTACTAAATCTGGTGTCGATAAATTTTGAACAATTCCTAACCGCACGTTATCAGTGATATTATTATGCAACTGATATGATTGACGTTCTAACCATTGCTTTAATGTTGCGCCAATAATCGGTACCGATGCTATTGATAATAATGTCAGAGGCAACAGTATATCCTTATCAGTAATTTTTTTAATTGTTTGCTGTAAAAATGCGTTTTCAACTGTTTGATAGTGCGCTAAATCTTGCAATAAGTCATCTTGAATATCGTTATACGTGGTGTCAATTAAATATTGTGCGGTAGCATCGATTTGCTGCATGTCCTGAGTACGAAAAGCAACTGTTAAACCTTGTGTTGGATTAACTGTCTGTACCAATGACACCAATTTTTGCTCTAAAATAAGCAATCGGCTTAAAACTTTTCGCTTAAGTCCGGCTTCTACTCTGATTGTATCAACTGTAAAGCCAAATAATGCTTCAGCGAGTAAATCCGATTTTGTTTTTAGCATTGAATAAGTTCGATTTAAGCGTCCAAATACGCATACAACCTAAATGAGCAACTTTTGCTATTTCAGCAGATGTTAATTTACGCGCTAAGGTATTAATTTTTGGATCGCGATGAAATTTCACTTTTGAATTTTCCTCGATTAAAATAATTCCAGCGTGTTCTGGTACGTATTCAATGGCTGCTATCATTGAACTAGGCATAGCAAAATAAAGTTCTCTTATTTTATTACTTTTGTGCTGATGACGTTTCTTTAAATCAGCTTTTAAATCTTGTACACTTACCTTAATCTCTATTTCAACCGCGTAACCAGATTTTCTTATTACTATTAAATCACATTCATGTATATCTAAACCCCAACTAATGATTGGCACGACTAGATTTTGGCGAAAGCCAAAATAATGAGCGAGTGCTATTTCTAATTCTACCGATTTCATTAGTCAGTCTCTGCTGGATCTATAGGTGCTTCGTTATC
>CAIRZD010000254.1 GCA_903882965.1 uncultured Bacteroidota bacterium | reverse complement strand
TAAAGCCATCGTTGATAAATTCCGAATGGTTAATTGTGCAAACGATATGCAGTTGAACGCTTACAAAGGTAACACCGCTGCACGTATCGGAAGCTCACCACGTGAAATACTGTCAAGGTTATCAGCCGGCACAAGTGAAAGTTTCAACATGACAAAAAACCGTTTTGAAAGAACAATTTTAAGTTCCTCTGATGACGTACTTGCTACACCTGATACCGTTGCAGTTGAATGGTTACCTATGTATATCTTTAAAAACTTCCCCAAAACAAACTGGAAAGACGGCATTCCTTTGTTCGGAGCTGAAACACAACAAAACCTCGGCGTTATATGGACTAACATTGCCGCTGATCCCGCAATTTACGAAGGAAATGACCCAAGCCCCGCCTCATCCTATGTTTATGCTGATGATGCTGTTGCAATGGCTCTTAAACCTTTCTGGATTGAACCAATTGTCTGGAAACCTGAACAGATGCACCTCTTACGTTACTCACAGCAATCATCCGGATGGGCGCAGGCATTTATGAAACTGCAACAGTATGCTGATAATTATATGTTATTCACATTAGGTTCAGCAGTTCCATCAACAAGTATAGTTCCTGTAAGCGGACTGGGAACATTTACAATCAATAGCGCAACAGACCCAAATAGGTTCTTATGTAATACAGCATTTAGAGGTTCGTTAAACAAACCTACTTTGAATGATATTATTTCTATTGAACAGATGTACAATATGCAGGACTTTAACCTGGACGAACTGGATTCAACCCTTGTAATGGATTCCGTGATGAACGGCTTCATCTCTAAAGACCCGCTGACACAATCAAGACTTACCCGTTGGATTACTGACAATGGAAGTGAAGCCCTGAAATTTGCTCATACTGACCTGAAAGAACGTTCAAGCGTTATCATTTACAATCCTGCAACAGGTTTAGTTCTTGATCCATTGGGTTCGATACCTTCAACAGCACAGAGTGCAGCACTTGGCTTTATCAAGTCACAGGTGGTAATCGGTATCGGTATGTTAGATGTTTTTGTTCAGCAAGACCCAGCTAACTACGGTTTGAAAATGTCAGCCGATGTTCGTTACGGTATCAGCCCGAAACGTAAAAACGATTATGGTATCTCTATATTAACTTATGCTCAGCCAACAGTAACACCATCAGTTTAAAAGATAAATAATATCCCCCTGTAAAAAGGGGGACTTTTATAAACAAATAAAAAAAAGACAAAATGAAAAAGAAAATTTTAGGATTCGTATTACTGGCACTTGCTTTTATCTCTTTTGATATTAAGGCACAGCTTCCAGTCGCAAGCAAAAGGCACGTTGTTGGTAATTTTAAAGTAGGTGATGCCGTTGATATTAACCCGCTCAAAGCAGACACTTTGAAAAGTGGTGATACAATTGCATATCTCATCGAAGTAAAGCATATAGGTATAGTATATCCCTATATGACGCAGAAATTTACTAAAATTTCAACAGTTGATACCACTGTTACAATCGCTTTTTTCCAGTCAACAAATTATTATAATAGTAATCATTGGTTTGCCGTTATCACTGGTTCAGGCACATCTGCTTATACGCAAAGTGTAACTGCTACAAATGGTTATTATGGTAATTATTTATTTAATAAAGATGCCGCATGGTTTGAGAGTTATTGGCTTGCTGTTGTATATACAGCTAAAGGAAAAACCGGTTTTAAATCAATACCACAGGCAAGTATTATTTTTCAATGTAACTAATTAAAAAAAAACAATTATGTTTTCAATCGTAGACAAACATTTTTCATTAATTAAAGGCACAATAAAAGCTAAAGGATTGGCAATTATTCACGGTGACGGACAGGTGTATTTTGATAAAAAAGCATCGAAAGATCATTATGATTATTCACGCCCTTCCAATAAAGCCGCTAAATTCTTTGTTGAATTTACAAGCGTTGACCAAGTGCCGACAACTATTGATGCTTTGCATTTGATG
>CAIRZD010000253.1 GCA_903882965.1 uncultured Bacteroidota bacterium | reverse complement strand
GTTTCATACCCTTTGAGTAATCCTGTGTATGAGAAGGGACAAGTATCTGTATGGGACTTTTATTTTGACAATGTAGCAAGTTGTAATCTTAATCTTGAATCTTCCAATTTCTCAAAGGGTATAGGAAAGGCAACTGTTATGCCAGACCCTATAGATGCATCAAGCAGAATTGCGCTGCCCTCCGAGATAACATTTGGCAAACTAATTGTGCTCAATGATGCGGGGCAAACGATTATCAATACTACTTTCCAGAATAAAGATGAGTTGTTGATAGGTGATAAGATAAATATGCCGGGTATTTATTTCTACAGGATAGTTGATGATAAAAGTGTCAGCGTATTTTCGGGAAAATTTGTCAAATATTGAATATTATTCAGCGAGTCATAGTTCGGCTGGGCTGCCAATGACAGTACAATATTCAACTTAAGAAATTCTGCTAATGCAATTATTACTCTATTGCTCCAAACTGCCGGAGATGATGTGTTGCATGTTTGTGCAGCAATTGTACCTGCTGATCGAAACTAAGGTTACCGAAGAATGGATTGGGGGTTAGTTTACTTGTTTCTTTTTCATGAACGGAAAAGAAATGGTCTATTTCGGTTTGCAATTCGTTTATGGCTTCTTGTTTTGTTGCATGCTTTGTAGCTGGCGGAACGTCGGGCAATAAAGGGTTGGGGGTGTTTTCCCTCATTTGTTTTTCGCTCTCGAGGAATGCCTGCATTTTGGGTATGTTCTCTTCGGGGGTTATTGTCTGCATTGGTGTTTTACCACTTGCTATGCGTACATAATCGCTCATGTGCTCGATCATTTGCTGCACACTCATCTTACCCCATTTGCGTGGCGCATCCGCATCGAGCTGCGACAATATTTTGGTAAAATCGTGTTTTAGAAAATCAGCTTTTTGTTGAAGGTTTTCCATATTAAGTGAAAAGTTAAAAGTTAGAATCTAAAAGTGTTGACCTTACAATAATTGTTTTATCAACGATTCCTGAGTTATGCCTTCGGCTTCTGCTTTATAATTTCTGAGTACACGATGGCGGAGTACCGGCATTGCCATAGCACGCACATCTTCTATATCCGGAGAATACTTACCATTTAGGAGTGCGTGGCATTTAGCACCAAGAATCAGGTATTGAGATGCGCGTGGGCCTGCTCCATAAGCTATATATTGTGTGGCAACAGCAGCTACATTATTTGAACCCGGACGAGTTTTCTGAACCAGGCCTACTGCATATTCCAGCACATTATCCGGCACGGGCACACGCCTTACCAACTCCTGGAAATAGAGAATATCTTCGCCGGTCATTACTTTACTGAGTTCAGGCACATGTGCGCTTGTAGTATTGCGTACGATCATCACCTCTTCTGAAAAGCTTGGATAATCGAGGGTAACCTGGAACATGAACCGATCGAGCTGGGCTTCGGGCAGCGGGTAGGTACCTTCCTGCTCAATAGGGTTTTGTGTAGCCAATACAAAGAATGGCGCAGGCAATTTGTACAAAGTACCACCGGCAGTAACATTACGCTCCTGCATTGCTTCGAGCAGGGCGGCCTGTGTTTTGGGTGGTGTACGGTTTATCTCATCGGCCAGGATGATATTGGCAAATATGGGGCCTTTGATGAATTGAAAATGACGCTGTTCGTTTAGTATCTCTGCCCCCACAATATCGCTGGGCATAAGATCGGGTGTAAACTGGATACGTTTAAAAGAGAGGTCGAGTACATCTGCGATGGTCTTTACCAGCAATGTTTTTGCCAGGCCTGGCACCCCTACCAGCAAGCTGTGTCCGTTGCAAAGTATTGCAATAATGAGTTTCTCCACGACATCTTCCTGCCCTACTATAACCTTACCTATTGCCTTGCGTATTGCTGCGGCCTGTACCTTGAGCGCATCTGCCGCTTCTATATCTGTTCCGTATGAATGCATTAGTATTCTTTTACTTTTTACTGATTTATTCTAATAAACGTGGAAGTTCTATTATTTTGTGTAAACTAACAAAT
>CAIRZD010000252.1 GCA_903882965.1 uncultured Bacteroidota bacterium | reverse complement strand
TTAGCGAATTATGTATCGACGACCTATTGGACCCCTACTTTTGATTTTGTTACTGCAGGCAATTTATCAGTAAACTACTCTAATCAAACTGCCTATTATGCAACTATTGGAAGTATTTTATTTTATACTTTTGTTATGCAGTTTACTCCCACCTTCTCAACAGCCTCAGGACAAGCTCAAATTGTAGGTCTGCCTGTAAATAATGCCTCTTGTTATTGTGTGGGAACATTAGACCCAATCGCAGGCTTTACTTTCACTGGCTCAAATAAATATGCAGGAACTACCTCTTCAGTAGGTTCCGGCGTATTAATCATATTCCAAGCGGGAGCAGGTGGAACGCCCACTTATGCAACAACAACAAGTTTTACGAGTGGCACAAGCACCCAATTATCAGGATCGGGATTTTATTTTATTTAGGATTATCAAAAAAGGATTTAATCATGGCCATTGAGGAAATGTTTACATCGCTACCTACCGTTAGTAGCGCACAAATGACTGATATACTATGTGCTGTGCAAGGCTATGTTAGTCCTACGGTATTAGGCTTGTCAGTTCAAGAAACACTCCAACAAGTATATAGTTTATTTCAATCCAACATTATTTTATTTAATGCAGGAAATCCTAATGGTGTGTTGGCTGGTACTACTTATCAATTCTGCTGGGACACTACAGATTCAGCATTATATCTATGTACCACAAGCGGAACTTCATCTACAGCGGTATGGACAAAAATTGCGGGCTCCAACCCAGTAAACTTTGCGTGGAATGCCTCGACTGTAACGCCAGTGAATATGGTGACTAATAATGGGTACTTGCAAACTGTAGGTTCGTTAACCACTTTTGTATTGCCAGCAACAAGTACATTTGGAGATAGAATTTCTGTAATGGGCTCTGCTGCGGGCGGCTGGACTATAACCCAGGGCGCTGGTCAACAAATAATAGTTGGTTCTGGATTAAGCACAGTAGGCGCTTCAGGAAGTATTTCTTCAACGAATCAGTATGATTCAATCCAGCTAGTTTGCGTTCAAAATAATCTTATATGGCAAGTTAATTCAGCACCTCAGGGAAATATTACTATAGTATAAAAGGAGTTATAAATGGCTACTAATAACGCAGTAAATACATCATTATCAGGGCAAACAGGAACAGGTACATTTGTAGGAGCTACAAGCCCTACTATTGGAACCCTAATTATTAATGGATTTACTAATGGATCATCGGCAGGAACTGGAGTTGTGGGGGAAATTTTATCTTCAAGTTTTGCAAGTTCGGTATCAATTTCAAGCAATAGCGCAACTAATATACAATCATTATCATTAACAGCAGGGGATTGGGATGTCTGGGCAGTTTATGTCAGTGCTCCCGCTGGAAGTACGATTCAAAGTTATGCCCTTGCATGTCTCAATTTATCGTCTGGTTCTGTTCCAGGTCCTAGTTCAGTAGCAACAGCGAGTCTTGGAAGTTGCGGTCTTTTACCAGCAGGAAATATAGCCTCTGTTCAAACAGGGATTTATCCGCTTAGTGTGAATACAACAACATCAATTTATTTAAATGCTTATACCATATATTCTGTTTCTACATTGACCGGTGGAGGAATTATAATTGCCAGGCGTAGAAGATGATAGAAATTTATCAATACCTCAAAAACGATTTGATTTTGCAGTTAATGCGGTATTGATAAATGAAGGGGGCTTTTCAAATGATACAAATGATCCCGGAGGAGCTACAAACTTTGGGGTCACACAACATGATTTAGATGAATATTCCAAAGAATTAAAATTACCTTCTTTGGTCAATAATTTGACTATAGATAATGCAAAAACATTCTACCATGCTGTCTATTGGGAAAAATATTACTATGAAAATATCCAATCGCTTAAAATTGCAATAAAGGTATTTGATTTGGCAGTCAATATGGGCCCTTCAGAAGCCCATACACTAATACAACGAGCATTAAATTGGTGTGGTTATCGACTCATAGAAGATGGCATATTAGGCCCTAAAACATTCGCTGCCATTAATGAAACTTGCCTTCATGGTCGTGAGGAAGAGTTAGATACCAACCTTAAAGAAGAAGCTACACATTATTACGAAACCATCACAGAAGAAAATCCTAAGCTCTATAAATTCTTAAAAGGATGGTTACATCGTGCAGACGAATGAAATACTATCTTTTGATTTACCATGGCCACCAAGTGTCAATCATTATTGGCGACATACCAAAAGCGGCCATTATATAAGCTTAGAAGGTAAAATTTACCGTGAAATAGTTTTTTATTCTTGCGTGAAATATCGAGGAAGACTTCTAGACGATGCAAAATTATCAGTTAGTATAGAAGCCTTTCCACCTGATAGACGTAAAAGGGATCTCGATAATCTACTCAAAAGTTTGCTGGACTCTTTACAGCACGCTGGGGTATATAAAGACGACTCCCAAATTGATCGTCTCTCCATTAACCGTAAAATGCCTCTGGAGGGGAAAGTCTCAATTGAGATAAGCGTTATTTAAAATGGACACTCATCATCTTCAAAATCCATTTGTTTAGTGGCGGGTTTTTCTTGACTGGGTTTTGATTGGCCGTCAGATTTTTTTCCACCTGGTACAAATTTTATCTCGTTCGCATGGACTGAATAAGCATATTGGCCGGCACGTTCACCCTGTTCAATCTTTTTGTGTTGAATCTCACCTTGAACAAAAATCATGTCGCCTACATGGACATATTTGTTAGCCACTTCAGCTAATTTGCTAAAGCAACTTATATTATGCCAAGTGGTTTGCTCTTGGGAGTTACCCGAAGAGTCCTTGTATTTCCTGCTTGTCGCAATGGAAAGCGAAGTCATCTCGCTCCCATTTTTAAGCGTACGGTTATCTTTCTTGCCTACACGTCCTAGTAACATTGCGTAATTAATCATTATGCTCGCTCCAATTGTGAAATAAGATTTTGTGCGGTTGCACTATCCAAATCCTGTATATCCTTTACTTTATAATAGCCAAACGCTTTCTTGACTCGTTCTTGATTAAACTCCTTTTGAGTAAATAATTCTTCAATCCTCTCTAATTGGTCTCCGGATAATCTGCTGGGAGGTTGTCCAGTGTTAGATTTCCCGTCCACTCTATCTTTCTTGGGTTCTGAAGCTCTCTGTGATGATGAAACGTCACCAGATTCAGCAGGAATAAATTCACCAGTATCGCTATCAATAACACCATTATGAGATTCCTTGTCATCATTTTCTCCTATGCCGAGTATGTTTTTAAGTTTTTGGGTATTGGTATTACCATGAATTACTCTCATTTTACTCTGTTCGTCTTGGTGGTGAAATTCTTCTTCACCATAAGTTCCGCCTAGCAAATCCTGGAAGCAAGCACGAAGGCACTGGCTCTCAGCAACTTTCTTAATCATGGTTGCTGGCTTTCCTGTTTGTGGGTTCCAAAGGCTTTTACCAGTGGAATATTCTTTTAAGTCTGCAAAAACATACATCGGACGCGAGGATTTATGGCGTTTCGCTATACAGTAAGCGCCTACGAGAGCTCCCCGATTAGTGAGCTTATACTTGTGGTGAACTTCCCCATTAACGACATCAAAGTCATCATTCTCATAAACGGCATCGCATTGGTGAAAATCATAATCAGAGTGCGCTTGAGCAGCTTTCCTGTAACCGTCTCGACCAATAAATACTTGTGCTGGGGCGCTATCCTGATATTTAACAGCCCAAATTTCACGGGTGAATGGATTTAATCTTGAAGCCTTACCAAGGCCTACAAAGAATTTAAACTCCATGTCACTTAATTTTGGGGCGAATAGCTTACGAATCTCTTCAAGCTTCTTGGCATCATCCCACATGACTAGCTCTTGGTCATTATTCATTACTAAAGCGTTACTCATTAAAATCTCCTAATGCGTCTCTATAACCTCGTAGATAGGTCGTTGCGTATAATTCTGCGTCATCTTCAGTATCAAAGTAATCTTGTACACAAATTGTGTCTGAATTAGCTTTTATCGTTACCGTAAATCCGTCATATTCTTTTTCTTGGGTTATTTCCCACCAATAGTTAATCATTGTGTTACCCCTTTCAATAAAAACGTTCTACTACCGCGTTTGTTGCTTTTCCATGAGACGATAGGTTTGTTATTATTATCAACTAAAACTTCAGCATCTTGCATAAATTGCATAATGTTAAATTTGTATTTTTCTTCTACTTCACTAAGTTGTTTGATTTTTAAACGAGTATCAGACAATTGTGTTAATTGTTCCGCAACTGGGTCTGCAATTGTTTTGGTTTTCTCAGGGTCATGTTTGGGGAACATGATTCTTAAATCGGTTTGGTTGACGGCCTCAGGAGGGTTTTTATCCTGTACACGCTTCCAGAACGCAGCAGCTTCTTCAAGGACTTTATTCTCAAGTACTAAATCACGGGTATATTTAAATTCTCGGTAGTCATTGCCGCCAATTAATACCGCAATATACGCACAATCAGCATTGAGAACAGCGCAGTAAAAAGCGACTTGTACAAGATATGGCAAGGGAATGGTATCAGAACCATCTTCACCCCACTCGTGAGCCATGAAGCTAGAGGCACATTTAACTTCAAGAACAGCGTTCCAAGCAGGAATAAAGCCATCGATATTGCCACGAAGGTAATCGTTGAAAGGATGAACACAGGTATCAGGCGTTTCAACCACCACATTATTTCTCTTCGCAAATTCATCCCGAATGACTCCCTCTAACATCGAACCCCAGTACTGCGGATCAGTCATTTCCATTGATGTCTCTACTTCACCTACTTTCTCAAGGTAAAGTTGATAAGGCGTCTTGTAAGAAGACAACCCCATAATGATAGGCATATCAGAACCACCAATGCCCAACTTACGCTCTTCGCGTTGTTGCTCAGTAATCATATCAATCTCCTAGTTCTCTGCGTAAAAATGAAAATATCCGTTTTCATGTTTCCGTCCTTAGCCACAAAAGGGCATTGACACATAATGCCTAATCCGATATAGTTTGTCAATACAATTGTACAAAAATATGGTGAATTATGAAATTTAGTGAAGTTATGGCGTACTACGATTATAAGATGATTAACATCTGTAAGGCGCTTCATATCGCAAGAGGGACTGTGCTTTCTTGGAAGGAGAAAGACAAAATACCGTTCAAACTACAATGTGTTCTTGAGGTGGTGAGTAACGGAAAACTAAAAGCAGAAAAGGAAAGTGACGATGAATGAATGTGTAGGGCTGCTATTTTTGAGTGGTTTAATTATTATTCAAATAGTTTTATTGAGGTCTATGTGGAAGCTCTTAAAGCTTATTAAAGGGAAATGAAATACACCTGGCTCACAGAAGAAAGAAAGGAATGGCGCCGGCAACTTGAGTCTGGTGGCGTCCTCAACATTTATGTGTTACAACAATACAGATTAAACCGCAATTCCGATTTGTGGCGTTCTACACGGGAAGTAGAGAAGTTATGTGAGACCATTTTGTTCTTAGAAGGAGCTAAACCCATGAGTGAGAAATACACGGTCAACTGTGACTTTTGTCATGGTGATATTAGTTATGTAACTGAAGAAAGTGCTTATCGAATTAGGGTAATGGAAGAAGGACGTCAAGCGTCTAGTGTCCAGCCTAGTAAACCTGGAGAGCTTGAAAGGTTCATGAACTTTTGCAATCTAGCCCATCTCAAAGAATGGCTAGCGCAAAGGTGATGAATGATAAAAGACTTCGAAAATAGCGTCGTCTTCTCCGATACGAGCGAGTTTGACGACAAAAGCCCCATGCAAAATGTGCTCCTTGATATTATCAATAGTGTCAACCGGCGTATTGTGCAATTCTATTTGACTCCTGAGTCAAGAAATTACGACATTAAGCCGCCAGAAATGCTGGTCATGGTGACGGCTAACATCTTTGCAAATCTCGCTCAAGCTATGATGAATCCCATCGAAACAGGCATCAAAATCAATGTATTTAATCGCATGAATGACGACCTTCATGAACTCAGCAAGAAGTTATTCATGACGCTTGAGACACATTTCAGCGCAGATGAGAAAAAGGTTAACTAGGAGAATGAGATGACTGAGGAAATCAGAATTAAGCTGGATAACGATTCCTTGACGACTTTGTTGCGGTCGAATCTGTCTTGTTATATGGGTAAAAGTATTACTCAAGAGCTATTAATTGAACTAACCAAGCAAATAATTGAATCAATTGAATTCTTTTTGAATCAGAAATCTTAGATTTGGAATTGTAATATTTTAAAAGGGTTTGTTTGGGAGTATGATAATTAGGAAGTTTTGGAGGCTTCCTGCCTCTACAGCTTCGACAATATGGTGTTTGAATTGCTACCGACCAAAGTTCAATTCAGATTTTAAAACAACGTGTTCTGCGCTGGGCTTTTTCGCGTCCATAGAACCTTGCGCACAAACTACGGGATAATTATATCATGACTTGCACTAATGACAACCACCCTTCTCAACGTTTTACCCCTTACCGTGCTGTTATTCCCTTTTATATCCTTTACGACCTTGACTTAAATGCAAATCATTTACGCCTTTATGGCCAGATTGAACAGATGGAATCTAATCCCGATCCAAATGTTAATCCATCGTTCTCTTATGCTTGGCTTGGCGAACAACTTGGAATGAACCGACGTAATGCAATGAAGATGGCGAAAGTTCTCATTGACAAAGGCTACTTAGAACACATTGAAATATCAAAAGGTAAGTTCATTTGGCGAACAAAAAAGAAAGATGTTGTTAGTCCAAATTTAACTAAGGGGTGTCTCTCAGAGACACCACCCCAGTGTCACACAGAGACACCACCTAGTGTCACACAGAGACACCCAAAGATCCCAGAAGATAAGATCCCAAAAGATAAAGATATAGGCGAACAAGATTCGCCTGTGTCGTCAGCTTCTTCTAAGCCTTCAAAACCACTTGATATGATGCTGGCTAACAATCCGCATAAGATTACTATTCAGGTCTTGCAGGATTGGCTGGAAGTACGAAGAACGAAACGAGCACCGATTACAGAAACAGCCTGGAAAGGAATTATCAAAGAACTCGACCGATGCTTAAAACACGGTCTACAACCTCAATACTGCTTTGAAGCGATGGTGACATCAGGATGGCAGTCGTTGAAAATGGAATGGATAGTTGATGAAACAAAACCAAGGAACGGTAAAACTCAATCAAAAAAAATTAACCCAACCTTGTGAGGTCATATGTTAGCTACAGAGTTGTCGGCGCTTCTTGCGCAACGTTGTGAAGAAATTGTTCGGGACTTACTACCGAACGGTGAGAAAAAAAGCGGTGAGTGGTGTGTAGGCTCCATTCAAGGCGAAAAAGGTGAATCGCTTAAAGTTCACTTGAAAGGTGCGAAGGCCGGAGTATGGGCAGACTTTGCAACAGGTGAGCGCGGAGATATGTTGGATTTGTGGGCAAAAATAAAAGGTCAAAGCACTGTTGAAGCGATGAAAGAAGTTGCAGATTACTTCAATTTTTCAACTTCTGGGTACAAAGCAACAAGACCCTCAAAAAAAACATTCACCAAACCTCCGAAAACCCCCGTAGAACCTCTTAAAACCATGTCTCCGGTACACATCTACCTGTCTAATACAAGAAAGCTCTCAGAGACCGTTATACAGCGTTTTAAGATACCTCATAGCGAAAGCGAGATTGTCTTCAATTACATTCGTGATAAAGAAATCATTTTTGTTAAACGAATGAAGCTTGAACGCAAAGACGGTAAAAAGCAGATAGTTGTGTCTCCGAACGCTGAACCATGTTTGTTTGGCTGGCAAGTTATACCACCACATGCCAGAACAGTGGTTATCTGTGAAGGCGAATTAGACGCGATGAGCTTTTGTCAATACGGAATTCCTGCTCTCTCAGTTCCATTTGGTGGAGGCAGAGGCGAGAAGCAACGTTGGCTTGAGTATGAAATCGAGAACCTAAATCGTTTTGATGAGATTTTTATTTGTATGGACAACGACGATGCAGGTCAGGAAGCGGCAAAGGAAATTGTCAACCGACTTGACGCTCATCGTTGCCGGCTTGTTGAGTTGCCCATGAAGGACGCGAACGAATGCTTGATGAATGGTCTGTCAAAAGAAGATATTCAGTTCTTTATTGACGATGCGAAATCACTTGATCCAGAAGAGCTTCGACCACACAGTGACTTCACGATGGAAGCCTATGAAATTATTCATCCAGTACCAGGAAAGTTTCTAGGCTATAACCTAGGATGGGAAAAATGCGAAGACCATTTTCTATTTAAACCATCAGGCTTGACGATGTGGACTGGTTACAATGGGCATGGTAAGACTCTGTTTTTAGGTCAGGTCATGTTGAACATGATTCGTCAAGGCGCACGAGTTTGTGTTGCAAGCATGGAGCTTTACCCTGCTGAGTTGATGGCACGTACCTATTTGCAAACAACCGCACAGCAATCACCGTCACTTGAGTTCATCAAGGCAGTCGATACATGGCTTGAACGAAATCTTTTTATCTTCAATTTGGTTGGAACTGGGAAAATAGAACGACTATTGGAAGTATTTTTGTACGCACGTCGTCGTTATGGTGTAGATGTATTTATCGTCGATTCATTAACCACCTTAAACATTGCTGAAGATGATTATAATGGTCAAAAAGAACTCACTGAGAAGCTTAGAGACTTCAAGTTGCAATACAATTGTCACATCCACTTGGTGACACATCCTAGAAAACCTCGTGATGAGTCTGAAATCCCAGGAAAGTATGATATCAGAGGCGGCGGCGCAATCAGTGACCTTGCTGATAATTGCTTTGCGGTGTGGAGAAACAAAGCAAAAGAGGAAATCGTAAGACGTCAGGCACGCGGTGATTACCTAACACCTGACGAGTATGAAGTTTTAAAGGAGCATGATTCTTTTTTGAAGTGTGACAAGAATCGACATGGACGCGGGAAATTCAAGGAAGGTGTTGTAGGGTTCTGGTTTCATGAACCATCAGGTCAATACTTGGAACGCGAAAGTTTACTAGCAAGACCTTACATCGAGTACTCATGTGTGAACAAAAGTTAAGCGATGATGCCTGTAAAAACATCATCCGTAAAATTGCATTAAAACACAAAATTGAACTTCGTCTCATCACTACAAGGCTGATGAGCGAGGAAGACAAAGACGATATGCGCAGAGGTGAATTGCCTATTGAGGCATTAAACCTGCATGTTGAGGTTTGGATTAAAACAGGCTTTCCAGACTATTCTCATGGATTAACTCAACCAATGGAAAATCCGCCCGTACCTGTCAAAGCGCAGAGGGGCGAACCATATTAGACCTGATATGCTTGCTGTATATTTGAAATTAAAGCATCAGTAGTTTTATTTTTAAAGCGTTTCCATCTTCTTCCACTCCAGATACTGACGATAATATCATTCTCTTTTGTGATTACATTTATGGAACACTTCTTATTGTTTTCTATCAACTGCCATAATAAAGGCATCATCGCGGCAACGTTTTCCATGTTATCCCCTTTCTCCATGTTGAAATTTCTACTTCTTCCTGAGAAAATATCTCATGAATGGATAAATTAAAGTAGCGCTCTAAATCGGCTATTAATTCGAATAGAGGGTTTCTGGTATCGCTCGCCAAAGCACCTAAATCCTCTATCCTAGCCTGAACTCTCCCCAAAAAGAGGAGAACTTTTTCATTTCTATTCATAAAAGCTCCTAAGCCTTATTGTTCATCGCACCATGATTCGTACTCCTCGTCGCAACGCTGGTAATAAAGTTCATCACAATCTTCACAAAGACCGCAATGCCCATGACACTCGTTTTCGTCACCATGCCATCCATCCATCATGCCTAGATAACCCATTTAAAATCCTCCTTGACAGCCTTCAGTGGCTTCTAATATCCGTTTGCAATTCTCCCTTAGCTGCTCAATTTCCATGAGACTAAGATTCCTTGAATATTTATCATCCCATCGTTCTATCGAGAAGTCATAATCCCAATATTCGCAAGCATCACCTGCGAAATCACAACGGAATGAAAAATCTGTATCAGTTAAATCTGCAAATATCATCTCAATCTCCTAGTAAATATGCGTAATAAACTAAACAAACTCAGTCATTATGTACATTTGGTTGTAGTTTGTCAAATACTTTGAACGTTAATAATATTGAATGGGCTTTATCTAGCTAAATTAGTATGTTAGTATTTGTTTTAAGAGTAACTACAAGGAACGTAGATATGAGCGAAGTATGTATTAGATGCCTAGGCGAAGGTTCATACCTTGGTAATGGCATGATTCGAGTCGATTGCAACCTATGTAACGGTGATGATGATTACGAGCCAGAAATAAAAGCTCCATCACTTGACAAGATAAATCGAAACAGCAAATCTTATCAAAAAGCTATAAAAGATATTATGGCTGTCAATCCAGACATCACACGCAAAGAAGCGATACAGATGTTTGATGAGGCTTATATTAAAGGCTAAAAAAATGGTGGTTAAGGATGACCAAGAAAGTAAAGCCAGAAGACCGGAAGAAAAGAGGTCGACCAACAAAATATACTGTAGAGCTTGGCGAAGAGATTTGCGATGTTATAGCTACCTCTGAGCTTGGTCTTGTTCATTTATGTGCCGCTCATCCTCACTGGCCTGAGAGAGCAAATATCTTCCTTTGGCTTAGAAAGTACCCCGAATTTCGTGACAAATACACCAAAGCTAAAGAAGACCAGGTTGAAGTGAGCGTTGAGTACATGCAAGAGCTTATGAACGAACCTCATAAGTGGATTGATGAAGAGTCAGGTGTACAGAAATTAGACCACAATATGATGCGCATGAAAATGGACGCTATAAAATGGCAGGCATCAAAGCTCAAAGCTAAGAAGTACGGGGAGACCAAAGATATTCTCCCTCCGACCACAGAGTTAGACGACGACTGCAAGAAACGCTACTCAGAGATGGATAAACGCAATCGCAAGGAGTATTAGGCGTGAAGGAATTAGAGAAGCTGAGAGAGTGGTTATTTAATGAGAGAGAATGTGCTATTGAGACCCTATTCGAAAGACTTGAAGAGCTTAATGAATTTGAACTCGGATGTTATAAAGGTCAGATTATGATGGCTGGTGAAGTCAGAGATTATATTCGAAATCGCCTGAAGTATGGTGATAATTGATAAGGGGAGACGGCCTCTGTGTTAACTCCATGACGCAAGCACAAATCGCTCCCCACCGCTAGCTCACGTACCATGATGTACGAGGAGTACTCGGGTTCCTCACGGGGTTTCCAGCGAATCTTTATCTAGGCGCATAGGTAGAGTTGACAGCCGGAAAGACGGCGCTTTATCAAGGATAAATATGACTTTTGAATATTGGGCAAAAAAGTATATGAGCCATGACAAGGCTCTTTGTGATTTATTAGGCGATTATTATATGGTTTGCGCAGGAGAAAGTGCGAAAGGTCATAAGAAACCTAAGCTTACTCTTCAGCATCTTTATGAGCATGATGCTTGCCAAGAGGCAATTGATACATTCAATCGAGTTTATGCTTTATACGCTAATGATATCTCATCTACCCACGGTAGAAGGAGTTGAGCAACGGCTTTGCCCGCGCTTCTTTATAAGGAAATTAAATGGCTTCAATAACCATTCGATGGCGAACAGATAACGGGAAGCATGGCTCCATTGTTTGTGAAGCCAAACTTAAAACATTAGGTGATGAGAAGAATTTTATAGACCGTGTTCGATGTCATCTTGACCATGCTATTTGGGATATGGATTTAAAACTTAATCGCTTACCAAACGGTGAGGGATGTATAGAGGCTATCACCGAGCCAGCGTAGCAAATCGGTGCCATTTTATAAGGATATATTATGGGTGTTCTTAACGCATATATTAATGCGAAGTTTAAGGAGATTGCCTTAAAACTTCCAAATCTTGTTCACAGCGAACCCGCTAGCTTCTCCTGTGGATTTAATACAGGTTACAAACAAGCCATGATAGACTTACACCGATTCCTTGAAGAAATCGCCGAAGACTTCGAAGAAGATATGCCTGATTTAATTTATACACAGGAGTTCGAAGAGCTATGACCAATCAGCCTTGGGAATGTACGAGGTGTCACAAAATAAATGCCCCATGGCTTCCTCATTGTTATTGCTTACCTAAAGAGAAGACAGAAACAGAGAAGATACGAGAAATTGTAGGCGAAAAGTGGGTAATGATGTTTACTGACATCAAAGGTGAAGTTTTACAGGCCGTTATTAGTAGTCATGACCGCTTACCCGAGGCCGTTAAGAGTGTGCTGGCAGCAGATGGTCGTAACATTTACTTTGAAGATAGAACGCCTTGGCGAGTAGAGCAAGAAGTGCCAAATGCAAATGCGGAGTACGTTAAGGGGCATGGCTATAATCCAATGTGGTGTGCGCATTGTCCCGTTTGCCATGAAATGCTAAACGGGTTGACTACGCATAAATGTAGGGCATCATCCAAGGAATGAACATTGTACGGTAGCTCAGTTGGTAGAGCGTCAGCTTAGAGCCACGCCTGTTTGCGTGAGGTCGCAGGTTCGAGTCCTGCCCGTACAACCTAACCCAGCCAGCCTAGGTAATGGTGGGAGGCTATTCTCCGACGGCCATATGCGGAAGTAATCTTCTGAGGAGACTGCAAGGGTCGGCAGTATTAGGGACTGAAGCCAGTGAAAGCCTGGCACTCTATCAATATTAATCATTTGGACGAGCGGTCATCCTATTGGCAAAACCAAAAGCCAGCCATCCGGTAACGATTCGGAATCACAGCGCTAGGTGCTAACATATTACCAGTAAATAATCTAGCGGGCAAAAAGGGGCAATAGTATCTATTTTAGCCCTAATGCCCCTCTGTAACTAAAGTACACCCTAGATACCATATTGCTGACGTCACGAAAATGGTATGTAATAAATAAATATACAGACTTTATTTGACAATGTTATCAAAGGCCTTATTATGTATATAACAACAATTAGGGGCGACGATGAGTGATTTTATAAAAGAGACAGAGCATTACATTGAACATGAAGTGACCCTTCGTGTTCATGAACATAAATTCCAGTCTTTAGATAAAGCTATTGAGCGGTTAGATGCTGGCCTGAAACATCTTGATAACAAGATGACTTGGGGTTTCGGTATATTTATAGCAATTAGTGTTGTTGGCTGGATTATTCCTATAGCGCTTCAGTTTGTTCATGTGAAGACATAAATGAATGATTTCACGAAAGAAGATCTGCAAGAAATTATTGATATGACTAATGACATCCATAATGGTTCGCAAGGTCACGGATTAGAATTGCACTTTAAGCTTAGAGATAAAACACAATCCATGATTGATAACTATTGCGATGATCGTTGGAGTAGAAGAAAAATAGCTGAATCACATTTAAGAGAAGCAGAATCTTTAATTTCACATGCCATGTGTTTACTAGAAATGAACGAGGAATGATGAGTCATCAATCAATCGGTTATTTAAGAGTGTCATCTATCGACCAAAATCCAGAAAGACAATTGCAAAATATTGAACTTGATCGTCGATTTGTGGATATGGTAAGTGGAAGCTCTACCAATCGGCCTGAACTTAAAAGTTGCATGGAATATGTTCGAGATGGAGACATGTTATACATCGACAGCATTGATAGATTGGCTAGAAACCTTAGAGACCTGAAGAATATACTAGACGTCCTAGTTAACAAAGGCGTTATAGTTCAATTTGTAAAAGAAAATTTACGGTTTAGTGGCGCACAAGACCATATGGCAAACTTGACGTTGCATATCATGGGTGCGTTTGCTGAGTTTGAACGTAGTGTGATAAGGGCTCGTCAACGCGAAGTCATAGAGCTTGCTAAAAAATCAGGTAAAAAGATGGGTCGCCCAGCCGTTCTCAATGATAAGCATAAAAAGCAAGCCAAAGAATTACACGAGCAAGGCATGAGCATTAGAAAAATAGCCATGACCATGAATGTGTGCCGTGCTTCTATTTACAAATTATTGGATAAAGCGCCGAAGCGATGAAGGACATTAATAAGATGCGACTAGGCGTCTTGCGTGAGCTTAAAAACGTTCATAAGTTTTTTGACAACATGGAGCGTAGCGTCAAGACACGCAATCCAGAAGCTATACAAAAGGCTTACATCTTTTTAGTCCATATGGTTAGAGAGATGAATGAAGGTATTTTAAATCCAGACAATATTGCACTAGATGTAGCAATCGGTCAGGCGTTACATGATGATAAGGAAGACAATGAAGATAACAGTTGATGGTTTAGAGATTGAGACAGAAAGATAGGTGGAAGAAGAGCCTATTGAGCTAAATTATGGTTGGATTAGTGTTCAAGATAGATTACCAGATCTTTTACAGAAAGTTCTATTTTTTTTGCGTTCAAGATGGACATTTGAAAAATATTTACATGGGCTATTTATGCGAAAAAGGATGGGACATTTACCTACCCTATGATTCTTTTAAATTAAGTCCAGAACTGATCAACGTAACACATTGGATGGAGTTACCAGAATTTCCACAACAAGGATGTAATGGGCATGAGCCGTAATAAGAAATTACTCGCACTTTACTCCAAAATACCTGAGATTGAATGTCAAGGTTTATGCCATCAGTCGTGTACGATTGTGCCGGCCGCAAAGATTGAAATCAAACGCGCAAGAGCGCGTATGGGCGGAAAGAACCCTTTCAATCCAATTAATATGGCTAAGGATATTCATAGAGATGGCAAAATTCCCTCATGCGCGGCACTAAAGAACAAAAGATGTTCGATTTATACAGCCAGACCTGCTATATGTAGATTATATGGAGTGGCCGAAGGTCTCAAATGTCCTTTTGGATGTGAACCTAAGAAGAAATTAACCAAGCAAGAGGCTTATGATTTAATTAGGGAGATTGAAGCTTTATGACAGATAAGCATCACAAGGACGAGATTGCTTCAAAATTACGGTCAAGTTTCTTAGAGTTTACAAAATTCTTCTATCCCATTCTAACAGGAAGAGCTTATATTATATCAAATCCTGTTGGTAGAGAATCTCATCATATCACTATTGCAAAGGCGTTAACTCAAGCTAGTCGATTGGAAATACCAAATCATAGACTACTTATCAACGTAAGTCCTGGTTCAGGAAAATCAACTATGCTTTCCATGTGGATAGCGTGGACAATGGCAACTTTCCCAGATGCTCGTTTCCTCTATATCTCTTATTCAAAAGTTCTTGCTGCAAAACATACAGAAACTATTAAGCGGATTATGCAGTTATCTCATTATCAACATTTGTTCAATGTACGGATTAGACATGACTCAAAGGCACGGGAATATTTCCAGACGACTACTGGAGGCGCAGTCGCAGCTTTCGGAAGTGGTGGCGCTATTACAGGTCAAGATGCTGGGTTGCCCGCACTTAACCGATTTAGCGGAGCAGTTATCATCGATGATGCCCACAAACCTGATGAAGTCCATTCAGATACAATACGGCAATCCGTTATCGACAATTACCGAGAAACCATCCAGCAAAGACCACGGGGAATCAACGTGCCCTATATCTTTATCGGCCAACGGCTCCATGAAGACGACTTAGGCGCTTATCTGATTGCTGGCAAAGATGGATATCAATGGCATCAAGTCATTCTGAAAAGTATCGATGATGCCGGCAACGCACTTTATCCAGAGGTTGATACAAAATCTAAATTACTAAAACGCCAAGAGACAGACCCTTACGTTTTCGCATCACAATACCAACAAGACCCAATCCCTGCCGGTGGTGCTTTGTTTAAACCAGAATGGTTTGTTATGCTAGATGAAGAGCCAGATATTATTTATAGCTTTATTACCTGCGATACAGCTGAAACCTCAAAAAGCTACAACGATGCTACAGTATTTAGTTTCTGGGGAGTATATGAGATTGAATCATATGGTGTTAAAACAGGACAATATGGTCTTCATTGGATAGATACATTAGAATGTCGCATTGAACCAAAAGACTTGAAGCCCACCTTCTTAGAGTTTTGGTCACAGTGTATGAGGTATAAGAAAACGCCTCAGATGGTCGCTATTGAGAAGAAATCAACAGGAGGCACGTTGTTGAGTCTGATTGATGAAATACGAGTGGTTCGATTAGTCGACATCCCTCGCACTCGGGAACAAGGCAACAAGACGAAACGCTTCCTCGCTATTCAGCCTTACATAGCTGAGCGACGAGTATCATTCCCTGCGTTCGGCAGGCATGTTAAGCTATGTATTGAGCATATGAGTAAAATCACAGCCAATGAAACCCACCGATGGGATGATATTGCAGATACGGCGGCAGATGCTATAAGAATGGCATTAATCGATAAGACGCTGGTGTCAGCGCAAGTAAACGCCCCGAACTATACTGATATAGCCAAGAATTTAACCAGTACGCAGACTAAGATTAACAGATTGAGGAAAAGTGCTTATACACGATAATTAAATGTTATACAATTAAACCGTTAACGAAAGAGAAAGGATTTCTCTTGTAAGGAGCTACAATGAGTAAGGATGTAGCAAAACGTTATCAGGATAATCTAGCACGTATTAAGAAAGTTGTACGTAATACGCATGATTATTTTAAAGATAACTATGACCGCTATAACGAATTTAGAAAGTTCGTCTTCGAGTCATCGCTGACAGAAGATGAAATCACTCTATTGATGACAATGAACCGTCCTCAATTGGAGTTCAACGTCTTAGAAGCCTATATTAGCAGACTTCTTGGTGAGTTTTCAAAGCAAGAACCCGATATTGAGGTCAATGCTTTTGACGAACAGAACGCCGATTCTACCACCATAAAAGTTGTTGAACAACACCTTAAGCATGTCTTTATGGACTCAGATAATGAGCATTTGAGATATGAGGTGTACAAAGACTTACTCTCTGGTGGCTTCTCCGTTGTCAAAGTCTACACTGAATATGAACACCCCATGTCCATGAACCAAGTGATTAAGTTCTCTAAATGTGAACCCACACTCTCTGGATTTGACAAAATCGCACGCTACTCCCATAAAGGCGATGGTAACTTCTGTTTTGAGCTCTTCCCACGTGACAAGGATGAGTTCTTGGAAGAAAACCCAGACGTTAAGGTTAACACACTTAGCTTCAGACGTGATTTTGCAGGCTTTAACTGGTCTTACCAGAATGATAACAGCAAAATTATTGTGCTTTGTGATTACTATGAGAAACGTCGCAAGGAAGAAACGATTGTTCAAGTACGTGATGGTCGCGTCATGACTCAGACTGCTTATCGCAAGATGGTTGATAACTGGAATGAACTAACCGTACCGCCTTCAACAGTTGGTAAGCCTCGTAAGACCATGCTCGATA
Organism: uncultured Bacteroidota bacterium; assembly: GCA_903882965.1. GTDB lineage: Bacteria > Bacteroidota > Bacteroidia > Chitinophagales > Chitinophagaceae > Nemorincola. The sequence goes on along the minus strand of CAIRZD010000252.1, from coordinate 19,492 downwards.
AGATTGTCCGTTACAGGCTCATTGAAAATCAGGTGCTAGAGTACGAAGAAACTGACTTTGCCTTCCTTCCGCTAGTGTTCATTGATGGTAACTCCATGATGGTCAAGACACCACTCAATGGAAACATAAGACAGGTAACCAGACCCTATGTGTATCATGCCAAAGGCGCCCAGCGTCTTAAGAACTATGCGGGTATTTCGCTCGCGAATGAGATTGAAAATACGGTACAGCATAAATTCATGGTGGCAAAAGAAGCCCTTCCAAAAGAAGAGAATTTTCTGGACGCGTATAAGGACGTTCAGAAGGAATCTGTGCTGGTTTATAATTCAGTCCACGAATCTAATCCAGAGATGCCTATAAACAATCCCATAAGAGAGGTGCAACGTGTGCCAGCTCCTCCAGAAATTGCGCAAGCTTTTACTGGCTCTGATTCGCTCATCCAGAATGTATTGGGTTCCTACGATGCTAGCCTTGGCATTAATAATAACCAGCTATCAGGTATCGCAATCGTGGAAGGTGCTAGTCAGTCAAATGCTACTGCTATGCCTTACATTGTTGGCTGCTTACAAGGGTTCCAACGACTAGCTCAAATCTATGTAGACCTCATGCCGAAGTACATGGTAACTCCTAGGACTTTGCCTATATTGGATGAAGAAGGTCGTAGGCACTTTGTGAAGATTAACCAAGAGCAAGGCATGCCCATGGACTTTGATACCAATGTCCTCAATGTGGCAGTCAAAGCAGGGGCTAGCTTCCAAGTTCAGAAGTCTCGAACTATTATGATGGTCAAGGAGATTATGGGAATGTCGCCATTGTTCTCTCAATTTATGGCAGAGAAAGGGCTTAACTTCATTCTGGATAACATGGATGGTAAAGGTATTGAAGAGTTGAAGGCATTGACCGGTGAGTGGGTACAACAATACCAGCAAGAAAAGGCTCAAGCGCAACAAGCTCAACAACAAAACCCTGCGGCCATGAAAGCTCAAATCGATATGGCGAAGATGCAACAGGCTCAGCAGAAGAACCAGATGGACTTTCAGTTAGATATGGCGAAGCTTCAACAAGACCAGCAGAAGGTTATAGCAGACTTGCATTTAGGTCGAGAATCAGCCAATGTACAATTAGTCAAAGCCCTAACTGAACGGTTTGCAAAACAAGTTGATCTACACATGAAACATGCGGACATGAAACATCGTCACATGAAAGAAGCAGTAGAGACGCACCATAAGGTAAGGGAATCACATGACGGACACAGGAGAAGCACCCATTAGTGAGCGTGAACTCAAAATGGGCGAAGAGATGAGTTATATTACATTTGGTGAGCTCGTCAAGGAACTGACAGGCATACCATTTGATGAAGTTTACAAGGATTTTTTAATTCACGGAGCGAATCATGAAAGTAACATGGAATGACTTACACAATGCAACTTTTAAAGAGTTGAAGACTACATACAAGCTGAATGATAAACAACTTGAGCAACAAGTACGTCGTCACATGGACGGAGCTAATCCAAATGAACGACGCGACTTGTATAAAAAAGTTTGGGATAAGAGGTAAAAGAAGATGCCATTAAAAAAAGGCGCCAAGCCTGGAACAAAAGGATTTAAATCAAATATTAAAGCAGAGATTGCGGCTGGGAAACCGCAAAAACAAGCAGTGGCAATTGCTTATAGTGAGGCAAAAGAAAAAAAGAAGAAAAAAAGTATTGCAAAGAAAAAGTAAAAGCCATAGCATCTCCAAAAAAGGAGATGTTATGCATAAAATTAAGACAAATAAAGACCCAAGAAAATATGTTCCAGGGTATTGGAAAGAAAAATTACAAAATACGCCTGAAAATAGATTCAAAGTAAAATGTAGTGAACAAGATGGAAATGGTTGTATTAATTGGCTTGGCTATATAAGGCCAAATGGTTATGGAACAATGGGATTAAATGGAAAACCTATTTATGTTCATAGGTTTTCTTATGAATTACATTTTGAAATAAAAGTACCTGAAAATGCTTGTGTTTCTCATAAATGTGATAATAGAAGTTGTGTAAATCCAGAGCATTTATTTTTGAGTTCAGCAAGAATGAATACAAAAGATATGTTCAGGAAGAAGCGGGATAGATGGTCGAGATATCCCGTTTTGCAGCAAGAACAGCGTAAAGAAATTTACGAAAAAATAGTGCTTGGTATTGCGATATCTGAACTTGCTCGGTTGTATGGCGTTAGCACAAGTACGTGCTATAAAATTTATTATCAATATAAGGACATTCAAAATGAAAGAACATAAAGAACATCATGCTCATGGAAAAAAAGTTCATGAACATAAAAAGAATGAAAAAAAAGAACACCATGAACATAAAGCGCACAAAGAGATGCATAACCACCATAAAACTATGGCCTCTCACCACGCGAAAGAACTTAAACATCATGAAATGATGATGAAAAAACATCATCACCACAGTAAAAAAAAGTGAGCCATCCTGATGAAAGAGAAGATAAGGCGTTGGTTCGCAAAATGGTTAAGGATTGCCTAAAATGAGTGAACGAGTAGAAGAACTAATGGTCGAGCTCAATAAGAGTAAGGCCGAGTTTGATATTGCTACGACTTGCGTTGCTCAAGCCCTGCAATCCATGTGTGAACGTTTAGATAAGGTGGAGCTATGGATAGAAAGCCAAAAGCCTCAGCAAAACTAGACAAAAGCCCTTATAACCGCCGTGGTGAAAAGATTACAGACAAGGCGTTTAAATCGGTCGATAAGTCAGTCAAGCCTGTGGCTAAAGACACAAATAAAACGCGCCGCAAGACGACGAAAGCTCGCATTGTTGGCGAAACAGTACCAAAAGAAAAGCCTACTTCAAGCCTTAAAAAAGCATTGGGTCGCGTGAAGCGTGGAAAATACTAGGAGAACAAAATGAGTTTATTAAGTTCAATCATATTACCAAGGCTAGAGAAAGAGCTCGTCGCAATGGAACCGGCTATTTCTCAATTCATCCTTTCACAAATGAAGTCGATGGCTTCTGAAGTGATTGAGTGGGCTGAGACGAAGATTGATGTGGACATCAACAATGACGGACTTATCGGTGACGACAAGGAGGAACGCAATGGCTGAGAAATGGATACAGAAAGCGGTTTCTAAGCATCCTGGAAAACTTCATAGAGAGCTTGGCGTTCCTCAAGGCGAAAAGATTCCTGCTAAGAAGCTTAAAAAAGCTGAACATAGCAAGAATCCAACGATAAGGCGCGAGGCTAATCTTGCCAAAACGTTGAAGAAGTTGCGTAAATAAGAGTGATATTAACCATTATAATAAGGACATTAAAATGTATAAATGCAAAGAAGGTATGATTGATAATCGTATGGTTCATGACGACCATCAAGGTGGCATTGAACGTGTTAAACAACGCAAACATGATAAACGAGATGTAGAAGGTCATCATGGGAAAATGGGTCGGGGCGATAAAGCGCACTGGAGCAGACGCGGCGATTCATTAACGCCAAGAAAAGCATAATCAACCACTTTAATAAAGGATTATTATAATGGCACTTATCTATCAATTCCCTACACCCATACCGGTGACCAACGGGAACTATCCACAATTCAAGTTCGCTGTATTTGGCGATAATTTAACCTCAGTAACAACCGCAGGCTATTTAAACTCATCAAGCATTGAAGCGGGTCTTCCTTTGGGAAATGCCGATGTAATCATGGCTTTGTATAGTTTTGTACCTCAAACGAACACAGGAAGCTTCGGCATTTTTACCGTAAGTATCGCTGCAAGCAATGGACAGATTACACTAACCGCTTGGGGTAACCCAGGAGATGTGGTACTTCCAACTATTGCAAACTATATAGCTCATTTTACTAATACAAGTGGAACGCTTTCCTCAAATGCTGTTAACGTAATAAATGCTGGAAATATTCAGGCAGGATTAAGTGGAACGGCTGGGACTTTGGCATCATTCCCAGCGACTTCCGCAAAAGGCTCTTTGATAGTGGCGGCCGTAGCTAACACAGGAAATACAAACACCACCATTAGTAACGTGGCAATGGGGCAAGCCTCTGTAATTTCTATACCAGACCCAGGTGCTGCAACAGCAGACTTTGTTGTTGCCCCTTCTGCCTTGGTGAGTGGAAACTTTGTTAAGGCGTCCGGTACAGCAGGTCTCGTTGTGGATGGCGGCGCTGCACTTCATGCGGGCACTACAGGAACTTATGGCGGTGGTGGAACGTCAAATGCATTTACCGTAACAGGTATGGCGTCAACATGGATTGTTACTGCTTCCATTTTGACACAAACTAATGCTGCGAGTATTGTTAAAGTTGTTCCAAGTACCAATACCTTAACTATTACGTTTAGTGCTGACCCTGGTGCTGGCACAACTGTAAGTTGGATTGCATTTACAGCGGCAATTTAGGTCGATGATTTTCCATGGCTGTAACTTCGAGGCAGGTTCCCACTTCCTTTCCTGCCTCACTTTTTTATCGACTTGGAATGAGATTCTCCTTAAACCATTCGATAACATCTTCTTCTTTGTAATACACATTCCCATGGAGCTTGTGATACACGGGGCCATTCTCTTCGTATCGGGCTCGCCGAAACCAGTGTATCGATAACCCATATTTAGCGGAAATTTCCTTTTCAACGAGATACTTCTCACCGTTAATATTCAGCATAAAGCATCCCTTTAATTATCTGATTATTCGCAAACCTTTGCAACCCTCAGAAAACATCATATGGCATAAGCACTTATTAATAAATATTGCAAGAGTCATATTCTTTCAGCGTTTGTCATATTGATTCATACGCGCTCATACAGCGCATTGAGTGGAGTCTTCATTTTGACTAAATTGAACAAGTGGACACGACTTTAAGTCAAGGGTGCCATGGATGGCAACTGTTCACCGAGACTCGCGCGTTATGCGAGGACAGTTTTATAGCGTGATGGCGTAATAGTCCGAGACCTGTTCGTAAGGCAGAGGAAATTACCGTAGCGGGGCAATAGCTAGAAGGAATGTTATGGATAACGGTGTTATGGATAACGCGTCTGATATGAGTCAGACCCAGGTAGAACCGACTGCTCAGGTCACCGAGAAAATGGTTCCACAATCACAGGTTAATGAGATTGTTGGTAATGCAAAACGTGAAGCAGCCGAACGTGCTGTTGAAGCTTATAAGCGACAACAACCCCAATCAGCGCCAACGCAAGCACCCCAGCATCATGAACCAAGTACCCATCGTGGTGTGTCAGAAGATGACATAAAGCGTGTGACAGGCGATGAGATTAAACGCCACTTTACTCAGATTGAGCAGGAAGCTCAAGAACGGGCCAATGTGGACGCAGCAAATCGAATTGTTGGCATGTTTAGGGACAAGATTGTAGCTGGGAAAGATAAGTTTCAAGACTTTGAGTCTGTGACCGGTAACGTTGCAATGCAATATTATCCGAACGTCGTACAGCTTCTAGCCGAACACGTTGATAATACGGCAGATGTACTTTATCACCTAGCTAAAAATCGTGACAAGCTTTATAGGCTTGAAGCACTTAGCAGTCACAACTCATCAGATGCAATTTACGAGATGAAACGTTTGTCTGAATCAATTAAGGCAAATGAAGAAAGCTCACAAGCGAAACATCCAAATTCACCATTATCACAGCAACGACCTTCTAACACTGGCACTGATTCAGGTAGTAGTTCTCTGTCGATGAATGATTTGAAGAGGAAATATCGCGGCTGAGAACCTGCAATGAATCTTAACTTAATGGACGAAAGTTAGGAGTATTTAACATGGCAGTTTTCCCTACAAATATTTTACAACAGGTACAAACATACCAACGTTCTGGACTTGCTCTATTACAGAACTTATGTTGTCATATATCTACATTTAATACTAAATTTAAAGATTTTGACAAAATACAGGCCAACTTAGGCTCAGTAGTAACCTTTGATTTGCCTCCACGATTCACAACCACAGCAGGTCTTGTTGCAGCATTTCAACCCGCTGTCCAACGCGTTCAGTCTTTGGCTTGTGATCAAGCAAACAACACCTCATTTGCTGTTACTTCACAACAACGCATCTTCAACTTAGAAAAAGGCGAAGAAGATTATATGCGTGTATTTGGTAAGTCTGCGATTGCAGAACTTGCCGCATTGGTTGAAGGCAACATTGCATTAAACTGGGACTCAGGTGTGGTTAGCCAATTGGATGGCACAACTAACGTATTCTCAGGCCCATACCGTTATTTTGGTAATGGTTCTACTGCGATTAGCTCTTACCAACAATTAGCTCAAGCCATTATGTTCTTCAAGAACTACGGTTCTGTAGCCGAAGGAATCAAGGTTTATCTCCCTGATACGGTTGTTCCTGCTGTTGTAGGAAACGGTCTAAACCAATTCGTTCCTCATCGTAATGATGAAATCGCAATGTCTTGGGAAGTAGGGGATTTTGGTACGCCTTTAGTTAGTTACTACCAGTCAAACTTAATGCCTATTCACGTTTCCGGTAATACTGGCGTGAATCAAAGTACTCTGACTGTAGTATCAACTAATGACCCAACTGGACAAAACGTAACCCAAATTACGTTGAGTGGTGCTGGTACGAGTGACGCAAACGCTGTGTTTGCTGGTGACTTGTTCCAATTCCAAGATGGCGTTAGTGGTCAACCTAACATGCGCTATTTGACCTTCATAGGCCATTTCCCAAGTGCCAACCCTGTACAATTTAGAGCCACAGCTAATGCTGCCTCTAATGCGGGCGGTGTTGTAACCATCAACATCACTCCAGCGTTGAACTGGGCTGGTGGACAAAACCAAAACCTTAACAACCCCATTGCTGCGGGAATGCAAATATTAGGTCTGCCTTCTCACCGTTGCGGCGGTATTTTGGGTGGCGATGCTGCTTACTTGGCGATGCCTCAATTACCCGAACAAAGTCCGTACCCAACAGCCAACGAATATGACGATGATACTGGAGCGTCTATGCGTCTGACTTACGGTTCTTTATTCGGTCAAAACCAAACAGGCATGATTTATGACGAAACACACGGCTCGGTCATCGTACCTGAGTACGCAATGCGTTACGTCATTCCATTGTCACAAGGTTAATTGGAAGCGGTCGAAAGGCCGCTGTAACTAATTTATGAGGAAATAGAAATGGCTAATCCACAAATCCAAAATGAAACGATATATGCGTTGCCTCGTTTATATATTCAAGGCTTGCAATTATCGGCTGCGACCCCTTTGGCTGCTACCGTAATCGCTGTAGCTCCAGGTGCAGCAAGAGACTCAACTAATAGTATTGATATGGTTGTAGGTTTACAAAACTACTTCGGTATTGATAATCCAGCACAACTATTCCAGGGATATCAGCCAGGATTATTTATCAATTCTGCTGTCAATGGTGTTAATGGACTAGACACCGGAACGATTGCTGCCAGTACTCAATATGCCGTGTACTTAATTGGTGACTCACGCAATTACAACAACACAGCAGCGGTATTGAGTTTAACGAGTAATACAGCTCCTTTGCTTCCTTCTGGTTATGACTCCTATCGTTTGATCGGGTTCTGGTCGACTGATAGCTCTAGTCACTTTGTCTATGCCACCACTAAACCACAAAACCTAAATGGCTTGTTGACGTATTACAACTCTCCTGCCGTTTCTGTGTTGTCTGGTGGTACTGCAACAACCTTTACTGCAATCGACCTAACAACTAATAGCGCAATTCCTACAACCACACTTCCAAACATAATCGTGACTTTACTCGTTACCTTTACGCCGGCAGCAGTTGGGGACACTGTGCAATTTAGACCGACTGGTTCTGCGGCTACTGGTGGAATCCCAACAATTACTGGATTGGTTGCAGGCATCGCTCAAAGCCAATACATCCAAGTTATTGCAGGAGTGGGCTCATCTAAACCTGAGATTGATTACAAAGTCACCTCTGGTTCTGATGCAGTCAGTGTTTCTGTAGTTGAATGGGCCGGAGTGTCAAACAGTGCATATCCTGCTTTAGTTTAATCTCAAAGGAGTGAGTAATTATGGCCTATACAGCAGAAAAACTAATTACTCGCTCCTGGTTCCTTTCTGGAATCGTAGCGCGTAATTTACAAATACCAACAGGCGACCAAATATACGATGGTCTTCATATGCTCAATGATTTGCTTAATTACAAGCAGATTGAGACCGATTTAATTCCTTATTGGCAATACATCACATTCAATGCGGTACCTCAACAAGAGTTTTACTTTTTGCCTTATGTGGCTGCGATTGAAGAGTCTACGTTTAATATTAACGTGGTGCGTTATCCTATGGTATCTACAAGCCGTAGCAACTACTTCGGCTCCTCCCGCGTAGATAATATCTATACGCTACCGTTTTCATGGAACTATGAACGCTCTGTCGGTGGGGGAACTTACGGCATGTATTTCATCCCAGACCAACCTTATCCAATCAAGATGAAGGCCAAGATATTTCTGGTTGATGTCTCATTGCAAACGGATTTACAAAATGTATCTGAGAGCTTTGTAAACACGTACAACGTTCCTAACTACACAATCTATAGCTTCCTTAATAACTCAATTCAGGGCTATGACACATCCTACATTGAATATCTTCGTTATGCGCTGGCCAGATACATGTGCTCAGAGTACGGTATTATATTCAATCCAGAATCAGAAAAGATTTACCAATCCATGACACGAAAATTGATGTACATGGACCCTCCAGATTTAACTGGAAAGAAATTGTCTATTTTGTACGCTGATAGTAACCCAGGCTACAACTGGGGGGACGTCAATATCGGGCATGGCTGGAGGGCTTGAGTACAATTTGTTTATATTTAGTACTTTTAATTGGGGATATAAATAAAAGGTAATTGCATTACCCACAAATATATATTATTCTCTGCTTTTAATAAAAGTGGAGACCTAAATGGAAAAAATATGTAAAATTCATGGTGATTTGCCCGAGCAAGATATTCAGATAGAAAAAATAAAATACAAGACTAAAGATGGAGAAGTGAGAGAAAGCCAACAATATCGATGCCGGATATGTCGGCGTGAAAAAGATATGAAATATAAGCATGCTCATAAAGAAGAAAGGTTGGCTTACAATCAAAAATGGCGTTCAGAAAATAGAGAGCGAGTGAATGCAAATGAACGCAGAAGAAGAACAGAAATACCTGAGAAATATAAAGAATGGGCAAGAAATCAAAGGGAAAGATTAGGTGAGTTATGGAGCCTGAGAGAATCTACAAGATTAAGAAATATATCCATAGAACAATATAATAAAATGCATGAACAACAAAAAGGATTATGCGCAATATGTCAAAGAGAAAATACACAAAAGTCCCGTAAAAAAGGAGAGATTTGTAGATTGGCAATAGACCATTGTCATGAAACAGGTAAGGTGAGAGGATTATTATGCGGTGCTTGCAATAAAGGGTTAGGACATTTTGAAGATGATATTGAACTACTTTTGACAGCAATAATCTATTTAGAAGCACATAAACACATAGAATAAAATATTAACCAAGGACGGTTAAAATGGAACAAATAGAAGATAGAATTAATATTGAACGAAGAATATCAAAAGCAGAAGAAAATTTAGTCTCCCTTGATAAGGATTTAAAGGACATTAAAAAGACTTTGCGTGGGTTAGTAGGACTTGTTTTTAGTTTGAACACTACCATTATTGGTATTTTAACAAAAGGATTTGGTACTTTATCATGATAACTCGCGGAAATAACTTCAGAGAGTTCCCGCTTAATATTGTAGGCTCAAGCACCTTTGGTCGTTATCCAAAGATTAGTATTGAGAAAACCTACAATATGTTCATGTCCGATAACTTTATGGTTCCCTACGCAGGTTATACTATTGGCGTTCCTTCTTCGGCTTTTGGTGGTGCTACTGAAGGACGCGCTATATTCACCAGTACCAAATTTAATTCCATCGTAGCCGTATTAGGCGATAGTGTTTATCTAGTTAATATTACCTTCTCCCAGCAACAGCAAAAGGTTACGTTCTATCAAGTTTTCAAGATTGGTACATTGCAAACTGAAACTGGCGTGGTTTATATTGCAGAAAATAATAAACCTCAGATTGGAATATCTGACGGTACAGCGTTCTATATCTATGATCCAACGCTCATGCCAATATTTCAAACTATTCCGATAGATTTTGTTCCGGGTTATTTAACCTTCCATGATACCTATTTTATTATGCCAGCTACTGGAACTAACACTTGGAGACTGTCCGGTAATAATGATGGTACAACATGGCCAAATGATCAATTTAGTGTAGGTGCATTACAAACAAAGCCAGATAATGTACAAGCTGTAGTGCGCTTTCCATCAAAAGGGAATATGATTTTCGTAATGGGAAGCATTGTAACGGAAGCTTGGTTTGACACTGGAGCCCAGCTATTTCCCTATCAACGTAACAACCAGTTTAATATTGACTATGGATGTCTTCAGCCTGCTACTGTTGCTTATATGGATGAGTTCGTTGTTTGGCTTGCGCAGAATGAAAAATCTGGCCCAATCATTATGTACTCTGATGGAGGCATGCCTAAAAAGATTACGACAGATGGAATTGATTATCTTTTTTCAACGCTACAAAATCCCCAAGATTCCCAGGCTTTCCTTTATCGACAAGATGGCCATCTGTTTTATCATATCAACTTTTATAGTGATAATTTATCCCTTTTTTATGATTTCAACACTGAGAAATTCTATCACGCATCAGATCAAAACCTTGATTATTTTATTGCCTCAGAAGTGGCATTTGTAAACAATCAGTACTACTTTGTGACTAAAAACAATGGAAATATGTTCGCTTTTGATACTGCATTTACCACTTATCAAGATGTGGATAGTCTGGGCAATGTCATCAGCAATGAAATACCTAGAATCAGAATTTGCAAAAATATCAGAACGCCTGAGCAAGATTACTCCATAATTAATGATGTGGGCTTTACGATTGAAAGTGGTGAGACGAATTACCAACAGCAAGATTTAGGTGAGATTATTCTTATTACGCAAGACGGTCATCCACTTATCACGCAAGGTGGGTTTTTAGGGCTTGTAACACAAGATGGATTTCAATTAATTACTCAGGATGGTTTTGGACTTGTTAGCCAGCAAAATACAATAGGTAGTAATGCTCTTCTCATTGCACAACAAGATGCTAATACAGGTTTTACCTATCTTTCATTACCACACGTTGATTTATCTATATCTATGGATGGTGGAGCAACATTTGGTAATGAATGGGCTTATTACTTGCCGCCAATTGGATATCGTAAAAATAGGTTGATGTGGTGGCAGATAGGGATTGCCAATGATTTAGTGCCTCAGTTTAAATTCTGGGGAATGGGACGATTTGTCGCAACCGATGGTGTTGCCAACATAAGGACATAATGATGGCTACCCCTAATAATCCACAATCGATATTTCCTGACCTTCCTCGTGAAGTGCCAGTGATTAATAAGGATGGTGATTTTTCGCCATTGTGGAGTTTGGGTTTATCTTCATTATTCCAGGCTCTACAGACTAACTTTAAAAACGAAGGGATAGTATTCCCTAATTTGAGTGCTACAAATATAGCAAGCATTCAGGCATTGTACACGCCCTTTATTGGGTCTCCATTGCCGAATAACTTGCCAGACATAAGTGGGCAAACTGTGTTTGATACAACCAATAGGGTATCAAAACAATTTGTTATAACTTATGATGGAGCTACACCGCCTAACATTGTTACGGCTACGTGGAGACAGTTTGTTTACCTATGATTTAAGGACGAATCATGAGCTGGCTAAGTAATCTATTTGGCGGTGGCAAGAACCCCGCAGACGCGGCAATGCCGTATTTAAATCAAATTCCTGGGCAAACAAACCAGTACCTAGACCCATTTTTCCAGGCAGGTAAAGGCGCATTAGACCCACTTCAGGAACAATATAAGAATCTTTTAGGAGACCCTGGTGGGTTTATGAATAAGATTGGAGAATCTTATCAGCAATCACCAGGCTTCAAAGCCGCTATGGAGCAAGCGTTAACGGCTGGTAATCACGCGGCAGCAGCCGGTGGTATGGCAGGGTCGCCTCAAAGCCAATTCCAACAAATGAAGATGGCAACCGATTTAACCAATCAAGACTATGGTGACTGGATGAAAAACGCGCTTGGCCTATACGGTCAAGGCTTAACCGGTGAGCAGGGTATGGCTGGCATGGGGCAACAAGCAGGACAAAGCATGGCGGACATGATAGCTCAAGTTTTAGCTCAGCAAGCTAATATGGCCTTCAGAGGACAGCAAGAGAAAAATTCACAACAAAATTCTCTGCTTGGTGGATTAGGTAAATTAGGTGGCGCTGCTTTAGGTGGTTTCGCTGGTGGCCCGTGGGGTGCTTTTGCTGGCTGGAACGCAATGAAGTAAGGAATAATCATGACTTTTACATTTAATAACTACGCTACTTCTGAACTTTCAAAGTCACCTTTAAATGATATCATTGAAAATATGTTAGGTGGCTATGAGCATGGAGTGAAGGCCAGTTATCTGCAGCCAAGTCTTGCAGAACAACTCAAAAAGGCGCAACTTGAGAATAAGTGGTATGAGCCTAACATGGAGTCTCAAATAGGTCTTCGCGGGGCACAAACTGGAGAAGCTGGTGCTCGCACAGGGCTTCTTGGCGAGCAAACAAAAGGCGCACGTATAGAAAATCAGTATTTACCAGAAAAGATGAGAGCTCAAATAAGCCAATTAAACGCACAAGCAGAACAAGCACGTTTAATGCAAATGGTTAGAGAGCAATTACTTGGAGGCGGTATTGGGACTGGGCAATCATCAGGAGCACAAGGCGGACAATCAGGTCAGCAAATGCCTATGTTTGGTGGCCAAGGAATGCCTTCACCTGAAATGCCTCAAGGAGCGCCAATACAGCAGCCTACTTCAAATATGGGCGGAATGGATTATAGCAAAGCCGCGACCATTATGCAGATGCTTGGATTGGGTAAGCCACACGTTGTTGACGCAAACGGCCGATACGTTGCTATCACACCCTTTGGTAATATTGATACAGGTGTTTCTGGATTAAGTGCCAGAGATACTCAGCTTGCTAAAGAAGATGCTAAAAAGATTTCTGATTTAGAAAAACAAGCGCTTTCTGGATATCAAAAACAAGAGACTTTTAATGAACTTAACCAAGACTTGGGAAGTTCGGCATTTGAATCCATACGCCAACATCCTGAACTTGGACGTCATGAACTTGCGTGGTTTGAAAAGTTCGGTACTAAAGACCAACAAGAGATGATTGGGCGTATGAGAACTCATATGGGAAACATCATCAAAGACAGTTCACGTGACTTTGCAGGCCAATTTAGGGTGGGCGAACAAGCACTGCTTAATAGTATGAAGCCTAATGAAAGTGACAGCTTAAGCACTATGAAAGGTAAGGCTGAAGCTTTAACTTATATGAACCAATTATTGACAAGACGTTCTGAGTTAGAAGCTGATTTGATGCGCACTCAAGGAATGTCTGCACTTCAAGCCCGCATAGCAGCCAATAAAGAAATCGATCCTAAAGAAATTAAGAAAGAAATTAAAACCATCCTTCATCCTGCAGGCAGGATGACTATTACTCCAGAACAGGCTAGAGCAGAGATAGAAAGACGCCGCATGGCCAAGGGGGCATAATGGCTAATGTAGACTTTTCAAAATATTCTGATGAGGAATTAGAGCGAATAGCTAGCGGAACCAATTCGCAACCCCAAGCATCAGAAGAACCTGGATTCTTTAAGAAGTTAGGACAAGGTTATTTGAATTATGCTGGCGGGGCGTTACGTGGTATGGGTCAGGCAGCGGGAGATTTAGGCGCTTCAGCGCTTAATGCTCCAATATCAGGGTTAGAATATCTTTCTGGCCATAAGATTCCCCATGTTCCTCATCCTAATTTAATAAATAAAAATCCAGGTTCATTAGGTGAGTCCGTTGGGCAAATTTTAGGGCAATTTACAGGCGGCATGGCGTTGCCTGGCGGAGCAGGATTGAAAGCTGCTCAATTGGCAGGGAAAGGATATAGCGCATTACGTGCCGGCAAACAATTACCTTTAATTGGGAAATTACTAGCAGGTGGCGCCGGTGGCGCTGCTGAAGGTGCTATAGGTAATGAAGAAAATAGAACCCTGGGAGCTGAGATTGGTGGATTATTGGGCGGTGGCGTTCAGGCTGGGAAATCAGCTATTAATTTTGCTAAGTCCATTAAGCCAAAGAATATAGCAAAAGATATTAATAAGATAATGGATTTCCATCACGAGCAACTTGGTCAAAAATTTGAACATTCCTTAAATGCTGGCGAAGAAGCAGGAGCTAATAAATTTTTAAAACCGCAATCTGGTAATGTAAAATTACTGAAATCAGCCGGAGAGAATATACCGGAGCAAAATGAAAAAAAACTTACCTATGCTTTAGAGCAATATAACAAAAATCCAACACTAACGAATGCCCATCATGCCCAAAGAGATATCAATAAATTAGTATATAAATTTTCTGGAGCTCAAAAAGGAACAGAAGAATATGCAGCTCACAAAGAAGCACTAAAGATAAAAAATAATCTTCTAGCAAAGATATCTGAAGCTTTTGAGAAATCAGGCGCAGGTGAGCATGGTGAAAATTATGCTAATACCAGAATAGATTACAGAAAAACATTGGGACCATATCTTGATGTACCAGAAATTCGAGCCTTGAGAAGAGGTGATATACGAGATGCAAAATTCGCTGATGCGTTCTTAAACAAGACTGGACAAAGCGGCCCTCAAGAAAAGTTTATGAAAGGATTTTCCAAAGAACATCCTGGATTACAGAGCCGAGAAACGACTAAAAAAGTTTTAGGGAATCCAGTTACTCAAAAAGCTTTAGGAGGCGCTGCATTACTTGGAGGCGCATATCTTCCATACGAAATTGCAAAGTTACTGGGATTAAGATAAAGTAACATATTTTGATTAGTTGGGATAAAATATGGCCATTGTATTGTTAGTTATTTGTGTTATTGGTTTTACTGCTTACCAATGGTAGATTTTATTAATGAGAATAGAGGTATATGATGTTAGGTATGATTGTGTTGTTTTTAATAGTTTATCTTCTGTTTGGAGATTGGTTAAAAGAACGATTCATAGACGAATAAGTATTACAGGTTCTTAAAGGATTTAAGAACTTATTTTAAGGGACTAAAATGCCTATAAACCCAGATTTGTTAATTGCTGCAGCAATGCTCCAAGATAGCCTGGTAGACAAGGACGGCACCCCTATGTCTGCAGGTATCATCACATGTTATCAAGATAACAGCAGAACTACGCTTAAAAATTGGTACTATCAGTCATCAAATTTTGCAGATGCTAGCGGTAAATATACATTTTCTCCATTACCAAACCCACTGACTTTAAGTGCTGCGGGTACGATATGTGATATAAATGGTGTTGATACTATTCCATTCTTTTATCCTTATAGTGAAATCGATCAAACTCAAGCGCAACCTTATTACATTACTATCTGGAATCATGATAGAACCAACCAAATCACTAGACCAAACTTTCCTTATAATCCAGAAGAAAATAATCCTGATGAAGAAGGTTCTGTAAATAATTACATCATAAATAATGTATTATGGAGAAATATTGGGACTGTTGATTTAACAAATATTCTTCAACTTACAGTAGCCCCTAGTCAGCATGATGGTTTTAGATATCCTGATATACAATTCTTAAAAAATGTAACAGGAGGTCAAGATACAGTAACATTTACCAAATTCCCTCTGACCTCAGCGCCGATTCTTAAAGGCGACATTACACCAGAATATTATATCAATCATACATGCAGCAATAGTCCTACCGGTGAAACACAAAAATGTTATCAATTCCCTATATCATTACACGTTAATACGCTTAATGGTGTGCAATTTACAGCAACTATACAGGCACAAAATGCAGGTGGTATAAGTCCCGGTCAAAACACTATTAATTTATTTATATTCCAAGATACAGGAAGTGGAACAAGCCCTCCGTCACCGATATTAATTGGCTCGATTACTTTAAATAGTGCGTGGACTAAATATGAATTTACTACAGTTTTCCCGACTACAGCCGGATTAAATCCAAGTGCTGGGCAAG
Source organism: uncultured Bacteroidota bacterium (assembly GCA_903882965.1). GTDB lineage: Bacteria > Bacteroidota > Bacteroidia > Chitinophagales > Chitinophagaceae > Nemorincola. The sequence goes on along the minus strand of CAIRZD010000252.1, from coordinate 3,347 downwards.
ATGATGCGCTTTATTTGCAAGTACAAATGCCATTGGACATTAACTGCTCTATTAATTTTACAAAACCATCCATTTACCTGACGAATGAATCACCTACAAATAGTTTTGAAACATATGATGAAGTTGATGCGATTATAAATAGTCCAAGAACAGGTGATATACGAATCAGCATTAATTCATTTAATCCATACGGTTGGGTTGCAATGAATAATGGTTCTATAGGAAATGGTGCTTCATCGGCAACAGCACGGGCAAATGCAGATACATTTCAATTGTATAATTTATTTTGGAATGCTTTTAATCAATATTCTACGGGAACATCATCAAGTGGTTCTAATGCTGTGTGCCCGATGTTTTTAGGTTCTACATCAGTTGGATATGGGCCTGCAATATCAACTTCGGCTATTACTGATTTTAATGCGAATAAAGCGATTGTATTGACAGAAAGCTTAGGTCGCGTTATCCAAGGGACAGTGCCTGTCTCTTCATTATTGCCTAGTGAAAGTCAGCCTATCACGGCATCTAATAGTGGCGGTAACTTATTAATTACAGGAACAATACCTAATTTCCAAACATTTACTGGTGAATCAGTGCAATTTAGTAATACGGGTGGCGCTTTACCTACAGGTCTTGCCTCTACGGGGATTTATTATGCTATTCCGCAATCAGCCAACACATTTTTATTGGCCACTACTTATTTGAATGCCTTGGCTGGAACTGTTATAGCTTTTGGAGGCGCTGGTTCCGGAACAAATACGGCTAGCTTTATTCCTTTAGGAAGTGTTATTGGCGAATATGCGCATGCTCAATTATTAAATGAATTATTTAATCATACACATGATCCGTTGACACCAGGAACTAACTTTTGGGAAAGTGTAGTTTCAGCTTCCCCAGGATTTTTAATTACGGCGGGAGGAAGTAGTAATGCTATTAACTCTAGTACAACAGGTAATGTAACGGGCGAAGGCACACAACAACCATTTAATGTTACTCAGCCTTCAGTATTTTTAAATATGTTTGTGAAATTATAGGCTATGATGAGATTGTAACTATCTAATTTAGATAGAGTGAAAAAATGGATTTTTTAAACATAAGGATTTGTGATGATTAACCAATTGGAATTTGGCAGAGATGTTCAAGGCTATAATGCTTATGCCCCATTAGATTCTTCAATTAAATATTCAGCGACCATTACTAACGGAAGTGCCACTAGTATTACGGTTCCTTTAGGCTTTCAAGTTTGGATTGTTGCTTTTAGCATTCAACCAGGAGCAAATGTCTGGGTTGATTTTTCAGGAGCAACTGCAGCACTTCCAGCTGGAGCAACACTTATGCTAACTACTTCTAGCTTAAATCCAGGTCAAAGAACAGTTTTTTCTGGCGGCAATATCAGTATTATTACTGATAATACAAGTGCTGACGTAGGTATTGAATTTTGGCCTGTGAGTTATCCATAATGAGTGAAAGAGACAGTTATTGTCATCGATTTAAATTTGATAGGCCAATAAGGCTAGCAACGGATAATATCACAGGCTATATAACGCAGCCTGAGTATAACCCTATTCCGCCTCCTGTTGAGGGATATTTTTTATTGCTTGATAATACCAATTTCTTATTACTGGATGGTGAAAATTTAACCTTATTATAAAGAGGACAAGGAATGTCTAAGAATATTAATCAAGTCTTTGTAGCAAACCCAATTACATCCAATGCTAGCACGGATTTGATGTATTTTGGACAGTCTCCCTATGGAGCGACTGATGACGCTGCAATGACCTATGCAAATTTTTCAGCTCAATTTGGGACGCCTTACACCGCTTCTGCATTAACTGCTACCCCTGATACCAATGTGACTATAACTTTAGGTGGAACACCTGCTACAGCATTGTTACATGCCTCTTCTATCACCTTAGGATGGACTGGTAGTCTCGCTGTTGGACGAGGCGGCCTTGGTATAACAACAACTCCTTCTAATGGTCAAATACCCATTGGTAACGGTACTAATTATATTGCCGCGGCAATTACAGCTGGAACGAATATCGGCGTGACAAATGGTGCCGGCACAATAACTATTAACACGATAGGAGCGGCTTCTTTTTCATGGAATGATGTGTCTACAGGAACACAAGCGCTTGCCATCAATCAGGGATATATAACTGATAATGGAGCATCGTTGGTGACTTATACATTACCAACTGTTGCAGCAATTGGATCTATTATTGAAATTGCTGGGAAGTCTTCTGGAGGTTTCACGATTAGTTATACGACAGGTCAAGCCATTCATGTAGGGAATCAAACAACCACCGCAACAACAGGATCCTTATCTTCTACCAATCAATATGATTATGTAAAACTTTTATGTATCACGGCTAACACTACTTTTTCAGTTATTGGTGGCGTTGGTAATTTCACAATTGTATAAGGAAATACAATAATGGCAACTAATAATACAGTTAACGCGCCCTTCCCATTATCTGCAACTCAAGGTGGTTTAGGGGTGGCTTCGCCCACTGCTCACGGCGTTCTCATTGGTGAAGGTGCAAGTGCTGTAACTCCTATTGTATTAACTGCTGGACAAGTACTGATTGGAACCACTTCATCCGACCCAGTTGGCGCTACTTTAACAGCAGGAACTGGCGTCAATATTACATCAGCAACAGGCTCCATTACTGTTGCATCGACTGGTGTAGGCTCTTTAGTTTGGAATGATGTTTCAGGTACAAGCCAAGCGGCTGCTATTAACCAAGGTTATATTATATCAAATGCAGGACAGACCACAGTGACTTTACCTGCTACAGCGGCTGAAGGCTCTGTATTTGCTGTACAGGGAAAAGGAGCTGCGGGTTGGATATTGCAAATGAATACGGGACAAACTTGTCATTTTGGAAATTCCGCTACTTCTTCGGCTGGATCATTAACTTCAACTAATTTATGGGACTCTGTCAGTATTGTTTGTGTGACAGCAAATACAACATTTGCAGTGACCTCAGCCGTTGGTAATTTGACTGTTGCTTAAAAGGAACAAAAAAATGGCTATAATAGGGTTTGAATATGACTACTAATAACAATGTGAACACGTCGCTCTCAGGTCAAACTGGAACGGGAAACTTTGTTGGTGCAACGAGCCCTACTTTAATTACTCCAGCGCTTGGCACGCCATCTTCTGGAACATTAACGAGCTGCACAGGATTACCTGCAGGCACTGGAATTTCAGGATTAGGAACAAATATCGCAACCGCACTTGAACAAAATGCAAATGGCTCTGGAGCTATTTCGTTAACAACGAGTCCTACATTTGTAACACCGACCTTAGGTGTTGCAACAGCAACCAGTATTAACTTTGGAGG
>CAIRZD010000251.1 GCA_903882965.1 uncultured Bacteroidota bacterium | reverse complement strand
ATATAAAATAAATATCAGAAAATATCTTTATGATATTTTACACTCAAACAGTACTAAATAATTTAATGTTTATTATTTCAATTGAAAATCACTTATAGCAGCGTTAAAAAATTGATGTTGTCAAATAGTGATTATTTGTTGTGTATTTATCTGCAGAGTATATTGAATGCGTTTTGTAGGTAGTATATGTGACTATTGCCTGATTTTGCACAGATTCGGAGGACGCGCACTATTTATGTACAGTGCAAATGCTTACGTATTTGTAATAAAAATCTATGAAAGCATTTAAATTACACTAAGTATAATGTATCGTGCGGATTGAAATGAAAGAAAGGAAATTGTTGTAAGTAATGATATTTATAGCAGTGTATGTTGCCACATGTAATAGTATGTTGCATATTTAATATTTGCAAAGTGGCAATTAGAGAGCAGAGAAAAGGCAGGATATTTAATGGAGATATATTAAAATACAGATGATTTCAGGTAAGGCTAAAGTTTTTTGCAACTTTAGGTATATTAATCGGTGCCGCCTGCTTTTTTACCGGTTGTATCGCTTGATTGCTGGGCAGCCTTTAGCATTTCCTCTTTCTGTTTAGCGGCGTATTTATTGCCGTGGAAGAATTCGCTGAAATTATCAAATGATTTCCTCCATCCAATGCCAACACCAGTACGTTGTATATCTCTGTCAAGTGTTACATCATAATCACTGGTACGAAATGCACTGAGGCGTAATCCACTATTTTCGGCAATCTGGTATTGTATCCGGAAGTCACCTGTAATATTAAAATTAGAAGCGCTACTGGTACTTGTTGGTCTTCCCCAATCTGACGTACTCCCCAGTTCTACAGTAAGCCTGTTATTTAAAAGATTTTTACTCACACCTACATTAACCTGATTTCTGTTTACAGCTCCCAGGCTTGACGGGTCGTTATAGTTATAGTTGGTATACTTAACCGCTACATTCAGTTGTTGGTCGCCGGTAATTTTATTAATAAGGCCTGTAAGCTTTGCAGATGTTGAGGAAGATATTACCTGGCTTATATTATTAATTGTACCTGTTGCTACAGTAGAACTTCCAATGCCATCAGGAGGAACGAATGTGTTGAATAATAATAGTGAACTTACCTGCGTAAATTTTTGCATTGGATCATTATTGATAAGGGTCAGTTCCCGGTAAGCAAGTGTGCCTTGTGAATGAGTATCTTCAAGATCAAGATCGAAAGTAAGCTCAGGTTTGTTTAAATATCCTTTCATATGCAGTATAATATCCACTAGTTGTGGAGTTTGTGCATCAATGCGCTCGCTGCCTGTTACAGCTACCTGGTCTGCTTCTGTAAGTATATCTAACAACCTTGCTTTTGCTGTATAAATTGCATCAACGTTAACTACAGTTTCAGAAAACGGACCATTAAAACTTATAGTACTATTTGATTGGAGCTTGAAATTACGGGTAATACGTAATTTCTTGTAAGTATAAGTATAGACACCATCATCTATAGCGTATAATCCATTTATGCGAATATCATTGTTAGATGGTATTTCCAGTTGTAGCCTGCCAGTGCCTTTTGCCATTATCTCATCACCTGTAGATGGGTCCAGAACTATGTGCATTTCTGCAAGTGTATTTAACGAGGCGTCGATACTGATCGAAATTTTATTTTTGTTTTTCTTGATGATTCTTTCCTGGGCTTTCCCATAAGTTTTAAACGATACATAACTATAACTGCCAACATCTGTACCGGAGCTAAGCGGTATGAAAAGTTTTGATTTTGCTTTTGCTGAAGCATTGTAAATATTAAGCGCTATATCATTAAATGGTCCTCTGATCGTAAATGAATCCATGCTGGCGACAAGGTTACCGTAAAATATATTGTTATCATTTTGTGTAAGGTTCATCACTTCAAATTTGTCCGACTTTAAGGTCAGGTGCATACGCATGTTCTTGAAGAGATTGTGTGAGAAATACCCTGTGAGTATAGCGACATTTTTGTAGCTATCATACAACAGTACCTTACCAAAGTTGATACGTTTGTTGTCAATACTTACTGTTGCCGATGGTATTGTATAATTACAGCCCATGTAATCAAGCCGCAAGCCAGCATTAAGCAAAGTGACAGTCCCGTTCATTTCCGGCTCATATGAGCTGCCGTTAAAAGCTACTTTTCCATTGAGTGTGCCTGATAAATGGCTCATTACGCCTGCCAGGAATGGGGTTGCCCATATAATCGGCGCATTATTGAACTGAATGCCACCATCTAATTTTTGGTGCGTGGTGCTGTCAAATGATATATCGCCATGTGCGGTCACTGATGCTTCGTCTCTGAATATTCCGGTTTGTGGATCAAGACTGATCATTTTTTTTGAACCGTCATAATCTCCAATAATATTTATTGTGCCTACTGTATCGGTTCCTAATAGTACATTCGTTGCTTTTATATTCGCACTTACATATAAATCCCCAAATATCTTATCAATTTTTATTGTTCCGTTTACACGCCCATCTGGTTGGTAGGCGGCTAGCCCAGCCCATGAACCCAGTTGCCCAAGATCAAGGTTTTCCGTACTTATTAATAGTGACTTGTCATTGTTTTGTAATTGAGTCGCGGCAGTTATTTTTTGTAATCCCGAAGAAAGTGTAAGGCCCTGTACCAACAAGTATTTATTACTGTATACTACTTTGCTGCCACCTGCTATATCCCATTTTGCCTGGTTAAGATAAAACTGTGATGGCAGTATAGTGAGGAACAATGAATCTTTTCTTGCAAGTATTTCACCATTAAGTGTTATCGAGCTGCTAGTATCAGGAACTGTTGTTGCAATATTGAATGCCACAGAATCATTCCCTACAGTAGTTGTCACACTTAATGATCCATTAAGGAAGCTATCTCCTACAGCAATATTATCAATATTGACATTAAGCCCGATAAGATTTAAATTACCTTGGCTGGTAATTGCAATATTGCTCATGTGGAAATTGCCAATACTACCATAAGGCACATTTGCATTAAGTGTTAGCTTTTGCGCTTTGGTGTTTAATGATCCTGTTATTGTTGACGAATCAAAACCACGCAATATAGGTAGTGTGACTGCTAAAATACTATCTATATTATTAGTCGATATTGTAAATTCCAGGTTCTGTTCAGGAGCATATTTTGTAGGCGCTTTTATGTAGTTTGGCAAGTATCTTGATAGGTAATACTGCACCGATGCCGGCAATTTACTTAACTGGTAATTTCCTTTTATATCAGCTATAATATCATTGCTCTGTATGGTAAGCCTTTTGTTCGTACTATCGCCGGTAGAATTTACATAAATAGAATCAAGGGCAAGCTTGTGCATGTTTCTTTTCATGACTATATTAAATAACTTGGCATAACCCGAAAAATTATCAATGTTGCTACCTGTACAATCCAGTTCAAAATCTGCCGAGGCTGTTACTGTATCTGTTGTAAGGTT
>CAIRZD010000250.1 GCA_903882965.1 uncultured Bacteroidota bacterium | reverse complement strand
GCCAATTGTATTTAGGGTAAAGCCTAAACCGCCTGACCTGCAAAAAGATATTTTCTGGAAAAACTCAACCTTGTTCCAGTAAAATCAGGCTTTCCCAAAGATATTTTGCCCTTTTTGAAAAAGTTCCGTATGTTTATGAAGCAATTATAAATAAAACGAAGGAGAGTTAGGTGAAAAGTTAAAAGTTAAAACCTAAAAGTGTATAATGTGGTGTTTGTTATGTAAAAAATACTTTTCCATATGTTGCCGGGTGAAAGAATGTGGTGTCGATCTTGTGCGGATATTAAAATGTTTATTTTGCGATGTATGATAATTGAGATGTATAATGAGTGATGATAGCTTTGGGGGTTATTGTTTTTAAAGTATCACACTTTCTGAGAAAAATTTACTGCCGGTTAATGGATTAATTATCATTTAATAAGGGGTAAAAAATGTCTCAGATTTGTCTCAGTTTTATCACAGCCAATTCCAAAGATTAAATTACAAATTTCATGCCGATGCCGAGGATTGCCTGCATCGGAGCGCGGTGTTTTTTCCAGGTGTTGTAAAAAGAACCACTAAATGAAATCTCATCAAATATGTTGATTTGCATTATCTAATAATTCCGATTTTTCATTTGAATTATCACTCATTTTACTTAGACCTTCTTCTCTTTACTTTTCTTTGCTTCGCCACTTCGGCATGTTCAGTGCAGGCTACGAAAGAAACAAAAGAAAGGCGACTTTATTCCAAATGCTCCGCAGGAATAAAGAGGCTCCACGCTGTGTGCGCAAAACATCTATCACCTGCATGGCGCTGGCTTTTAACCCTGCCCGGTAATTCTGTTGTGCTTGCTCAAGCGTGTGATGGTTCTCTCATCCTTCATCGTCATCAATCGTAAGGTCGGGCTAAAAAAGGCGCCATCATAGGCTGGAATTCACAGCTTCTATCATCAAAATAATCTGCTACATAATCTCTTTCAAGGAGCATGCCGGCAGGCTTTGCGCTGCAATTGTGTACCCGCAATGATGTGCTAATTGTCAGGGGACTGCTTGCATCCTAGTAGCGTTGTTTTTTCCAGGTGTTGTCAAAGAACTTGGTTGCAGGATTTTTTCTGTGAAGCGATAGCAAAGCACGGATAGTGTGGAGCAGCTAAAGCGGGATGGTGATGTAAATTTCGGGTGTAAATGTGAGACGTATTGGGAAGTGTATACACTTTTCTGAATCAGCTGTCGTGATAAAGGTAGTCTGAACCGAGATTTACCTGATTAGGGGATTATCATGATTTTCCTTGTTGTAAGAATATTTTTGCAAGCGGGATGCTTGCGGCATTTTGGGTCCAAGGGGACCCTTGGACCAGTGGGTAGTCTGAACCGAGATTTACCTGATTAGGGGATTATCATGATTTTGCTTGTTGTAAGAATATTTTTGCAAGCGGGATGCTTGGGGCTTTTTGGGTCCAAGGGGACCTTGGACCAGTGGGGAGTTAATGGGAGTAACCAGTTGAGATGAAAAATTTAGTGGAGAATATAATTTCAGCATGTTATGGTTCGGCGGGGCTCACCAAGACTCTATTAATTGGGTACGTTCATTTTGTGAGACTGCTTCGTGCCTCGCAGTGACGTGTTGAGTAGATAGCGGAACGTACAAGCGAGCGTGGCAACGATGTGTAATAGTAGTACCGAAGCCTGCAACCAAATTATTTCTTCGGTTTTTCGTATTCATTCTATAATTTCACATAATCATAATTGCGGGCGTAACTCCGTGTGATCTTTTATTATGTTTCGAGTAGTTTTTCTTTTTTCTTTTTTCTTTGCGGGTGTACTGCATGCGCAATCGCCGAAGCGGGAGTTCAGGGCGGCATGGATAGCTACGGTGGCTAATATAGACTGGCCATCGAAGCCGGGGCTGCCGGCCATAGAGCAGCAGCAGCAATTTATAAAAAGGCTGGATGACCTTAAAGCGCTGGGCTGCAATGCGGTGATCGTGCAGGTGAGGCCGGTATGTGATGCCATGTATGATTCTAAAATAGAACCATGGAGTAAGTTCCTGACGGGCAGGCAGGGTGAACCGCCGTTTCCGTATTACGACCCGCTGGTGTTTATGGTGGCAGAGACGCATAAGCGCAACATGGAATTTCATGCATGGTTCAACCCATACCGGGCGCTTATGGATAGCAGGCAAAACCCGAATCCGCCAAAGCATGTGACGCGGACACATCCGGACTGGATCATAAAGTATGGCGGCAAAAGTTACCTGGACCCCGGTATACCGGAGGTGCGTGATTATGTGATCAGTGTAATAACAGATGTGGTGAAAAGATATGATATTGATGCGGTGCACCTGGACGATTATTTTTACCCATACCGTGTGGCGAATGTGGAATTCGGGGATGCGAAAACTTATGCGAAATATGGCGGTGGTGCTGATAAGGATGACTGGCGGCGGAACAACATAAGCCTGTTTATCTCGTTACTGAACACGAATATAAAAAGTATAAAGCCTTATGTGAAATTGGGTATAAGCCCGTTTGGTATATGGCGCAATAGTGATAAGGATCCGGAGGGCTCAGCGACGAAGGGCGGGCAAACAAATTATGATGACCTCTATGCCGATGTGCTGATGTGGATGCAGAAAGGATGGGTAGATTATTTGCTACCGCAACTGTATTGGGAGCATGCGAGCCATGCAGCGCCATTTGGTGTCTTGCTGCCATGGTGGTTTGGGCACTGCTATAAACGGCATGTGTATTATGGGCTGGCGGCATACCGGATGACAAGTGCCGGGAGTGGTGCATGGGCAGGGGTGAAGGAGCTGCTGTGGCAGCTGCATGACATCAGGAACCAATGCCCGAACTCGGGCTACGCGTTTTTTAGCGCGGCGAGTTTTGACAAGATACGCGTACCTATAAAGGACAGTTTGCAGAACGGCTTTGCGAAATATCCGGCGCTTGTGCCTGCGATGCCATGGCTGGATAGTATAGCGCCGGCAGCACCGGCACTGGGCGTAACGACTGATGCTAACGGTGTGCAGCTGAAATGGAAGGAAAGCAACCCGCAGAAGGAACCGCTGCGCTATGTGGTGTACCGGTTTGTGAATAATGAAGCTATAAACCTGGAACGCAGTGACCGGATAATATCTATACAGCAAGGCACAGAATATACAGACCCGGACGCTAAGAAATACAAAAACTGCTCGTATATAGTTACTGCACTGGACAGGCTATGGAATGAGAGCAAGGCGAGTAATAAGGTAGAAGAAAGTAGTAGGTAGTCCTAAGTCCTAAGTCTTAAGTTGTGATTAGTGTAAAGTCTCTAATATTATTCCAGTATCTTTCTCATGTCTGCGAGGTATTCGGGGTTTTTTGGGAATGCCATGTGGCCCTGGCCTTTCAGGGTGATGAGTGTATCGCCGGGTTTCAGATCTTCTTTTAGTTTCAATGATGCGCCATAGTATATTAACTGGTCGGCATCACCGTGAAAGATAATGATGGGTGCTTTGGTTTGTTTCACATATGCATCGGTATTGAGGGGATAGTTCAAAAGAAAGGTTGGGAGGAAGGGGTATGTTTTTTTCATAAGATCGGTTATGCTATAATATGGAGCCTGCAGGATAAGCATTTTGGGGTGGTTACGGGCAGCAAGCATAGCGGCAGGGCAGGTGCCTATAGAATAGCCTTGTATGATGATCTTATTTTCGGGGTATAGGGTACAAAGGTCACTATAGGCAGTTTGTGCGTCTTCAAAGAATTGTTTTTCAGAAGTGATTTTTCCTTCACTTTTTCCGTAGCCTCTATAATCAAGTATGAAGAGATCGTAACCCGATCCTGTATATATGTGCGCAATATCGCCCCAGGTGTTTAAAGCGCCGCCATTACCGTGGAGATAAAAAACAAGGCCTTTTGAAGAGTCGGATTTAAATAAAAGGCCGTCTAATATTGTACCGTCTGCAGTTTTTATTTTGCGTTCGATAAAATTTCCGGGATATTTAAAGGTATAGTTTTCAGCGAGTTTTGTTGGTGCGAAGAGAATATCACCCTGTTTGGAATAGAAGAAACAACATACGGCCGCATATAGTATTACTAAGATGCAGGATACCCATAAAATGATCTTCCGTAACAGTTTCAAAGTTGGTTAAGATGGGATGAAATACTGGTCGAGCTTTTCCTTGTCTAAAGGTTTTTCCATAAAACAAGCTACATACTGGCTTGACCTGGCGCGGAGGTGGTCATTTACATCGGCCGAAGAAGAGATCATGGCGATGATACAATTTCTTTTTACTTTGTCAGAGAGCGTGTTATAACTGTCAAGAAATCCGAAACCATCCATTACGGGCATACGGATATCAAGAAATATTACTTCGGGCAAATCACCAATATTTTCTATAGCCTGCAGGTAATCAAGCGCGGAGATGGCTGATTCCATAAGTAATACTTCTTCTGCGAAGAAGGATCTTTTTATTATTCTTTCTGCTACAAACCTGTCAATGCGTGAATCATCAATGACCATAGCCCGCTGATGTTTAAAAATACTGTTTGGTTGTGCCATATCAATTTGGATTGCTGATTATTTCCGATTTGTTGTATTATACGAGAAATAAAGATTCAAAATACGGCAAATAAATTAACATCCAATCATATAGAGTTAATAATTTACCACTATTTAACAAGTGGTCTGTATTGTTTCTTCAAAGAGAAATGTTAATAACGTGTGCATTTTTACACTGCCGTAACAATAGTGCATATATATGGCATGTTATTTTCAGTAACTTTGATAAAACCGGAAGCTTATGTTTGATGACGATTTTAATGAAGAAGAATGGGGGCCAATGGATGAAACCCTGCAAAGGTATGAGGAAGTGAAGAATGGGGAATCCTCGAGTATTTTAGATGAAGAAGAATTTGAGCGGGTTGTAGAATATTATTTCCAGAATAGCAACGAAGAGCAGGCATTACTGGCCTGTGATATAGCCAGAACGTATTATCCGTTTTCGGCATCGATCCTGCTGCTTAAAGCAGAAATATTCACACAGGCACAGAAATACGGGCAGGCGCTGAAGACGCTGGACGAGATGGAGCAGTATGATAATAACAACCTTGATGCGGTGTTGTTGCGGTCTGATATTTTGCTTGCACAATTTAAATATGACCAGGCAGCATTATGGCTGGAACAAAAATCTGTGGAATATAGCGGGAAGGAAAAAACCGAGATACTCCTGGAATTATCAGACGTGTATGATGAAAGTGAAGAATTTGATGCTGTATTTGATACGCTGAAACGGGTAATTAAGATAGATCGAAGAAACGAAGAAGCGTTACAGAAAATATGTTTCTGGGCAGAGTTTACCGAGCGTCTTGAAGAAAGCGTGGCGATGCATACCCAGCTTACAGATGATGATCCTTATAATGCATTGGCCTGGTTCAACCTGGGTGCAGCATACCAGGGGCTGAAAATGTTTGAAAAGTGCATAGACGCTTATGAATATTGTGTGGCTATTGATGAAAAATTTGAATTCGCATACCGTAATATGGCCGATGCTTATATGCGGCTGAAGTGGTATGGCAAGGCGCTGGAAGTGCTGGAAAAGCATATAGAGATCGCCAAGCCGGAAGATGTGATATTTGAAGCAATGGGTTTCTGTTGGGAAAAGCAAAAAGACTTTGCGAGGGCACGGCAGTTTTACAGGCAGGCATCGCAACTAAGCCCGCAGGACGATGGTATCTTCTTTAAGATAGGTGAGACGTACGCCCGTGAGAAACAATGGGAAAAAGCCGTAAAATCTTATTCTGTTGCACTGCATCTTGATAAGGATAACGCTTCTTATTGCATGGCCATTGGTAATTGCCTGATGGAAATGGATGTAAAAAGCGAAGCCTTAGTATGCTATCTGAATGCGGTGCGGCTAAAGCCGGGTAATAAAACAACATGGGTAGCGCTTATTCGGGGATTGTATATAACCGGGTATTATGAAGAGGCGCTGACACAACTGGAAGTAGCGCGGGAGCATTGTGGCGAAAAGGGCGACTTTTATTATTACCAGGCGGCGATATTGTTTGAGCTTGGCAAGGCAAAGGAAGCTATGCTGCAACTGGAGCACGGACTGAAAATGGCACCTGCCAAAGCAAAAATGTTTACGGATATGAATCCGGAATATTTGCTGAGGGCCTCTGTTGCGGAAATGATTGGGAAGTATAAGAAGACGAAGAAATGAGATAGAGCTAATATTTAAATGATAAAGGGCTCACATGAGCCCTTTATCATTTAAATGCTGCCTAGGCGATTATTTGCTGTGTTATTTTGCACTTAGACCAGAAATAACAACATTTCTAAAGGTTTATTAATAGTTATAATGAATTAACCTAAAGTTGGCTTTTGCAAGGCTTTATTTCCGTACCTTTGCACGCTGAATAAATCGGCCCTTCCTGATTTTCTCCATCGGAAGGGTAATTTTTAGGAGAAAAGTATAAAAAATACATCCCGTAAATGCGGGATAAAGAAAGAGGGTCCTTCGGCGAAAGCTCAGGATGACAAAAGGAAAAATAGATTATGGATATTCGTAACATTGCCATCATTGCACACGTTGACCACGGAAAGACGACATTGGTTGATAAGATCTTACACACTACAAACGTTTTTCGTGATAACCAGGAAACCGGTGAACTCATCATGGACAGTAACGACCTGGAGCGTGAGCGAGGGATTACCATCTTAGCAAAAAACGTTTCTGTAACGTATAAAGGGGTAAAAATAAATGTAATTGACACTCCGGGTCACGCCGACTTTGGCGGAGAAGTGGAGCGCGTACTTAAAATGGCAGATGGTGTATTGCTATTGGTTGATGCATTTGAAGGGCCGATGCCACAAACACGTTTTGTGCTGCAAAAAGCGCTTAACCTGAATCTGCACCCGATAGTGGTGATCAATAAAGTAGATAAGCCAAACTGCCGTCCTGATGAAGTGCACGATGCAGTATTCGAATTGTTCTTCCAGCTTGATGCTACTGAAGAGCAGTTGAACTTCCCAACCATATATGGTTCTTCAAAGCAAGGGTGGTTTAATACATCTATAGAGCCTACACAAGATATTACCGTACTACTGGATACTATACTGGAAAAAGTACCTGCGCCAACTGTAGTGGAAGGGCCGGTGCAGCTCCAGATCACATCTCTTGATTATTCTTCTTTCCTTGGCCGTATAGCTATCGGGAAGATAACACGTGGTGTGCTGAAAGAAGGGCAGACCGTAATGCTTTGCAAGGTAGATGGTACTATGCAGCGCAGTAAAGTAAAAGAGCTGTATGTATTTGTGGACATGGGTAAAAAGAAAGTAACCGAAGTGCAGTGTGGCGATATATGTGCGGTAGTGGGCATAGAAGGTTTCCAGATAGGTGAAACGATTGCAGATTTTGAAAACCCTGAAGCTGTAACGATCATACCTATTGATGAGCCTACGATGAACATGCAGTTCAGCATCAATAACTCTCCATTCTTTGGTAAGGAAGGTAAGTATGTAACGAGCCGCCACATACGTGACCGGTTGATGAAAGAACTGGAAAAGAACCTGGCACTCCGCGTTTCTGAAACTGATGATGCAGATAAGTTCCTGGTTTACGGACGTGGTATCCTGCATCTGAGTGTGTTGGTAGAAACCATGCGCCGTGAAGGTTATGAACTTACCGTAGGGCAGCCACAGGTTATTACCAAAGAGATCAACGGAAAGAAAAACGAACCATATGAAGTATTGGTAGTGGATGTTCCTGCTGAATTCAGTGGTAAAGTGATAGATCTTGTTACACAGCGCAAGGGTGAGATGCTGGTAATGGAAACAAAGGGCGAAATGCAGCACCTTGAGTTTGATATCCCATCACGTGGGTTGATTGGACTTCGTTCGCAAATGCTTACTAATACGCAGGGTGAAGCAGTAATGGCACATCGCTTTTCTGAATATAAGCCATGGAAAGGGTTTATACCCGGCCGTAGTAATGGTGTATTGCTTGCAAAAACTGCCGGTAAGGCCACAGGTTATTCTATAGATAAATTACAGGACAGAGGCGCATTCTTTATAGATCCGATGCAGGAATTGTATGAAGGGCAGATAATCGGTGAGCACATAAAACCAGGAGACCTGGTAGTAAATGTTGCAGAAACAAAAAAACTGACCAACATGCGCTCAAGCGGTACGGACGACTCTGTAAGAATAACACCTAAGATACAAATGACACTTGAAGAGTGTATGGAATACATACAACAGGATGAGTGTATAGAAGTAACCCCGCAAAATATACGCCTGCGTAAAATAATGCTTAATGAAGAAGACAGGAAGAAATTCCAGAAGATGATGAAGGCAGATGCGTAATTGACATTTATAATCACAAAATTTTAAAATGCCCCGTAATAGGGGCATTTTTTATAGAACCCATCCAAATTGGCAGTTTGATATGTCTATAAAAGTAAATAACCCTAAAATGAAGAAACTAATTATTCTTATCTTTTTCTTAACGGCTTTAACCGGGAAAGTTTTTTCACAGATCGCGGCCACACTGGCCGGGTACCCATTAGTAACAACGGGATGGAATATAGGAGGTTTTGGAGCTGTAGTGGACAGTGAGGTAAGGCTTACGACAGCAGGTACTAATGAAAACGGATATGTGTATTATAATACTGTGGTGAATCTTACTGCATGTGCGCAATTCACGGTGAAATTTGATTACCGGATCGTGCCGGCAGGAGGTGCAGGCGTTGCTGACGGGATTGCTTTCTTTTATATCAGTACACCGCCAAGCGGTTTTATAACAGGAGGCGGGCTGGGCCTTCCTAACCCGCTGACAGGAATGGTTTTTACATTAGATACATGGGATAATGACGGAGATGGCCTGAACCCGGAAAGCCAGATATTTGGTTATACCACTTCTTCAACATATTCTGAAGCTAACAGAAGCCAGATGATAGGACCGATCAATCCAAATTTGGCTTATATGGATGATGGCACCTGGCACCACTGTGAAATTGATTATAACGCCGGTAATATATTTGTGTACTATGATTACAACGCTACTCCCGGTATGACGGGGTATTATCTCATTACTATCCCATCGGGTTATTTTGGGTTCAGCGCCAGTACCGGTGCTGGTTATAGTACGCAAAGTGTAAAAAATATACACATCACCGCTGTAGGCGTGGCAGCACCTCCTACAGTTGTTTCGCCGGTGCATTATTGCCAGGATGCAGCAGCAACGCCTCTTTCGGCTACAGGCTCGCCGGGCAGCCCGTTACATTGGTTCTCAACAGATACAGCTACCACAATATCTTTACCCGGTACACCCACACCGAGTACTGCTGTTCCGGGCATTACCTGGTATTATGTACGGCAGGGAGATAAACCATGTATGAGTATCTCTGATTCGGTAGAAGTTATTGTAAGCGCACCGCCGGGACCACCTATGGTTACGGGGCACACTCCATATTGCCAGGGAGATGCACCAATACCATTTACGATTACTGCAGCGAGCGGTGCTACTGTATATTGGTATCCATCAGCAGCCGGTGGAACAGGGAGCACTACGGCCCCGACCGTGAATACTGCCGTAGCCGGGACATATACTTATTATTATGGCCAGACAATTGCGCCATGTATGAGTCCCATTGATTCAATAAAAATAGTAGTAAACCCGTTACCAGCCCCAATCACAGGGGCTGGAGGTGTGTGCCGGTATTTTACTACTGCGTTGTCGGATGTGGCTACGGGAGGTACATGGGCAAGCGGCAGCCCTGCTATTGCAACAGTAACGGCTTCAGGTATTGTTTCAGGGATCGCAGCGGGTACTGCAACAATTACCTATCAACTGCCTACCGGTTGCTATATAACAACGACAGTGAATGTGCACCCCAAACCCACGATACCCGCTGTAGCGCCCGTTACCTATTGCCAGTTTAACACCCCCAATGTATTGACAGCTACCGGAACTGCCGGAGATATACTGCTTTGGTATGGCGCAGGCGTTTCTGCTCCCGGCAGTACTACTGCTCCGGTTCCACTTACATCTACTCCCGGCGTGACTGATTATTATGTAACACAAACCTCCACATTCGGATGTGTGAGTGACAGTGCTATTGAGCCGGTTACAATCATTGCCCAACCGGCGCCACCTGTTGCTACTAATAACTCCTATTGCCAATATTCACCAACAGTGCCATTGAATTACCAGGTAGACAGCGCAGCCGGCTCTTCTCTAAGCTGGTATGCTGCTGCAACAGGCGGTGCACCGCTTGGTGGCATGCCTGCGGTTAATAATACTGTAGTTACTTACCCGGCAGGCACTACATGGTATGTGAGCCAAACAGTGGACGGGTGCCCAAGTAACCGTGCACCTGTAAATGTTACAATCGTATACAAACCTGACTTTACTATTATAGCCAGCACGAACTGGGTTTGTGATCATGATACATTGTCTTTTTCGTATAGCGGATCAGCGCCACTCCTGGATAGCTCGTACCAGTGGCAACTGCCGTTGGGCGCTACTATTGTAAGTGGAAAGGTTACAGATTCTATAATATCTGTGCGGTTTGATACTACTTATGGGGAGCATTTTGTATCGCTTACGGTGGGTGAACTGGGTAATATGTGCAGTGCGACAGAAATGGTGCCAATATCTGTAATACAACTACCTAGCGCCACCACTTATATGAACCCCAATATATGTCTTGGAGATACTGTTAACCTGGCGCTTTCCAACGAATCTGCTACAGCATCAATTTTCTCCTGGTATATTGACGGTACGCCACTGGAAAATTCCACTGCAATAAATATTGTAGCTGCAAATTCGAATAGCGGCGGGCCATATAGCCTTAGCTGGAATGATACTGGGACACACATCATCACCGTTGCTTGTACTACTATCCAGGGGTGCAGATCGGCACCTACGTATGATACAGTTGATGTACACGCGTTGCCTGATGCAACTTTTACTTTTAAGCCAAAATCAACGGGAGCGTTATGCCTTGAAGACAGTGTGCAATTTATGGCGAATTATGTAAACTATAATTGTTCTTATATATGGGCGCCGGCACATGGTTTCAATAATGATAACAAACCTGTGATATGGGGTAAGATAGAAGAAAGCCAGGATAACATAGTGCTTACCGTTACTGATCCGTTTGGGTGCGTGGGGAGGTATATACAGCAAATTGATGCAAGCTCGTGCTGCGCCGTATTATTTCCTAATGCCTTTACGCCTAATGGCGATGGGCGTAACGACTTATTCCGTCCGATATTTAATGGATATCACAAATTCCATTCTTTCCGTATCGTTAACAGGTGGGGCCAGACAGTATTTGAGAGTGCTGATTCTAACCCGATGTGGGATGGTAACTTTAACGGAGTGCCACAGGATATAGGTACTTATTACTACTTCATAGAGTATGATTGCGGCGGGAATACAATAGAAGCAAAAGGGGATTGTACGCTTATAAGGTAAGCGGATAAAAACAATTGTGCCGCATTAGAATATAGAAATTAAAAAATGCCCGGTTTCGCAGGCATTTTTTAATTTACCCAGCCAAATTGAGACTTTCATATGTCTATAAGAGAGTGGTAGGGGTCAAAGATATGGCCAGAGTGATTGCTATTGCTATTTTGTGAACGTATAAGAAAGTGATTAATTTTTAAAAAAACATTTAGCTTTGTATTTGTTGCATGAGGAAAAACCTTCCTGCCTAACACATAAAAAATCAAATTATGAAAAGATCAATTTTATTTTTCGCAACGTTGTTCATGATCAATATGGCGTCTGCACAATCTTATTTTGGTTATTGTACAGCTCAGGTGGGTGGACATACTTATGTATCAGAGGTTGTAGATGTGACCACATTACCGAATAAGGGTATTCCAACGCAAGCGCCATTTGGGAAGGTGAAATTAGTTGACTATTATGACCAGGTTGTGAAACAATGGTTTGCTGCAATGATGAGTAATAAAGGCCTTGATGCTAAACAAGGTGTGCTGACCACACAGCTTATTGCCGGTATTCAAGATCATGGTAATACCTGCACAACAGGATATGAACCGGCCTGCTTGTGCCAGGACAAAAATGCTGCTGTTGGGCAGCAGAAAAAAGACTTAAGACATAATCACAATACGACCGTATTAAGTGATAAATAAAATCATATAATAATCCATAGGTTATAATACTCCGTTGGTTTTGATAGTATTTCAGTTGCAGATCATTAAAAAAAGCCTTAAAAGCAGGATTTAAGCCTATCGGATAGAAAACAATAAATTGCGTTTTTTTGATAAGGGTCAATTTCAAAGCACGTACCTGTAACGGTAAACCTTAAAATATATATCGCCGGAAAACTAACTTTTTTGAAAATCTTTATGTCTATCTATTAGATTAATGCTAATTTTAACAATAGTGAGCCCTATGAATATTTGCAATTAAAACGCAATGTATCCAGAGTTGCATTATAACATCTAATTAAACCGTGTTTATGAAAAGACTTTTTTACATACTTATTCTTACTTTATTGGCTGTAAATACTCAGGCGCAGTATGTACAGATCACTAATTTATCGGGCACTACTGCTGCCTATGGTACTTTGACAGCAAGTGTAACCGGGGGTGGTAATTTTACTACATGGGCAGGAGGATGGTGTGCTTATTCTGCATTATCTTACTGGGCCGGTTTTAATGGAACTGTAGAGGGTCCGGGGGATTATAAATTTGTACTTAATCATGCTGTTTCGGCTGTAAAGGTACTTTCTTATGCACTAAACGGAGGCCCTACCGGTGGTGGAGAATACCTGGAGTTGTATATTAACGGAGCACCATACTCATTTGTACCGGCTGATATAACCAGCTATACGGATTGTGGATCAGGTGCGGCCCCATGTTATTTGTATACTTTAGCAGGAGGGCCTACAGTAATAATGGGCCCTTTACCCAGTTCTACTCCTTATAATGGCGGTGATTTTATTCATACTGATTGTGCCGGCATTACATCATTTGAAATTTATACTAATGGTAATTTAAATGGCATCACTTTTTATGTTTATGTTGATACCGTTTTCAGCTGTTTTAATGCTACGGTTAACAGCCCTTGTCTTGGAAGTGCCCTGATATTTAATAATCCCGGAGATTCTACCGGCGCTACTTATGTATGGCTTGGCCCTAACTCATATAGTACTACCGTAGCTACAACACAAAGCTTTACAATTACTCCATCAGTGTGGTCTGATACCGGCACTTATCATGTTATTAAAACAGTTGGTGGTGTAAGCGATACAGCAAGCATACATGCGGTGATATACCCGATACCGGTAATATCAGGACCTACAAGTGTGTGTGAAGGCAGTACAATAACTTTAACGTCTACAGTGACAGGAGTTACCTGGTCTGTGAGCAGTACTGCAATTGCAACTATAGGTGCAGCTACCGGTATCCTGACAGGAGTAACACCCGGAGTAGTTGTAGTAGATGGGACAAGCGGCGCCGGCTGTGTAGGCACCTATACTGTAACCGTTAACCCGGATGCCCCGATAACAGGAACGGCTTCTGTATGCGTGGGGAACACAACGCAATTAACTGACGCAGTTGCAGGTGGCACATGGAACAGCAGCAATACTGCTATTGCAACAGTAAATACATCAGGGCTTGTAGCCGGTATTGCAGGAGGCACATCGACTATTTCTTATACTACATCAGCAGGTTGTTTGAGCACGAGAATAGTAACTGTGAATCCTTTTGACCCAATTACAGGAGTTACTACTATATGCGTTGGAGGGACTTCAACATTGGCTAATGCAATTGCAGGCGGTACATGGGCCAGCAGCAATACAAGTGTTGCTACAATAACTCCTACTACGGGCATTTTGACTGGTGTGGCCACGGGCACAACTACAATTACCTATACAACGCCTGCGGGGTGTATTTCTACTACTACCGTAGATGTTATTGTCATTACTTCGATAAGCGGAACTAAGGTAGTATGCCAGGGTAGCACAACTGTACTAACTGATGGATCAGGTGGCGGAGCCTGGAGCAGTACTAACCCGGGTATAGCAACTATAGGTGCTGCCAGTGGAGTTGTGACGGGCGTATCAGGGGGTACTACGACTATTACTTATACAGCAGGTGGCAGCGGATGTTATGCTACTACTACTGTAACAGTAAATCCAACTTCTCCTATAACAGGCACCTTATCAATGTGCCAGTATTATACGACTACTTTGGGTGATGCCTTAGCCGGCGGCACGTGGACCAGCGGCAATATATACGTTGCAACCGTAAACAATACTACCGGTGTGGTTAATGGCCTGACGGGCGGTACGGCTACTATTACTTATACCTCATCCTCAGGTTGTATCATGACTGTTGTTGTGACCGTTAATCCGAAACCGGCACCACCTGTTCCAAATAATGTTACTTACTGCCAGGACCTTCCGGGTGGTGCAAATCCGATTTCTGCTACTTATGCAGGTACGCCTACATGGTATGGCCCAGGTATTACCGGCCCATTATCTACTCCACCTACCCCTTCTGTATTAGATACAGGTGCGATAGATTACTATGTGACACAGACATCGGCATTTGGTTGTGTAAGTGATAGTGCTGAAATTATCATTTATATTACGCCTAAGCCTGCGCCACCTATTACAAGAGATAGTGCTTTCTGCCAG
>CAIRZD010000249.1 GCA_903882965.1 uncultured Bacteroidota bacterium | reverse complement strand
GCCAATTGTATTTAGGGTAAAGCCTAAACCGCCTGACCTGCAAAAAGATATTTTCTGGAAAAACTCAACCTTGTTCCAGTAAAATCAGGCTTTCCCAAAGATATTTTGCCCTTTTTGAAAAAGTTCCGTATGTTTATGATCCAAAATATCAAAATGTCTCAAAATGCCCCAAAATATCTCAGACCTCTCCCGGCCTCTCCAAAGGAGCCGCGAGGTTGAGTTGAGGGCTATTATAGTATGCATAATCTTTCATATGATAGCGTTTTAGAAAATCTGGTGTCGATTTATTCTGGATATTAAAATGTTTATTTGATAATTTATGATCTAGTCTAAAGTATAAAGTAGAAAGTCTAAAGTTTGTGGTAATGAAAATAAAATCGCAGTAGAAAAATTTCACATGAAGCGGTAAAGAATGTATGGTTTTATATTTATGTAAAGTATGCAAGGTTGCTATTATTTGAGTTTGAATTTTTTATGGTTAGGTATATCCACCGGAAACAAAGATAGATGAGGGGAAGTGCTGTGGTGAAAAAGTGCATGCCCCTTTTTGTCATATGCGCGTTGCAAACGCGATACCATGTAATCCTCGTTGCAAACGAGGACTAGCGAGCTAGCGAGGTTACTTGCGATGTGATGGAGAAAGGCGCAACTGCATCTTGAAAATAAATATTTGTATGCGGCCCTAACATTTTGGAGTTTTAGGTAGCCTATATAGTAGTAATCTAAATCAAAACACATCCCAAATGAAGTACTTTCATCT
This sequence comes from uncultured Bacteroidota bacterium, assembly GCA_903882965.1. Classification (GTDB taxonomy): domain Bacteria; phylum Bacteroidota; class Bacteroidia; order Chitinophagales; family Chitinophagaceae; genus Nemorincola. The sequence continues at coordinate 1,736 of CAIRZD010000249.1, read as the reverse complement.
TATTCTCCGTCATTTTGCGCCCGGAACGCATTATATAAAAAATAATAAAAATGGCTTTGGATGAGTTGCATTTTTATGCATGCTATTGCTATGTGAAGGCGTGATGGCGCAGCCTACCATCAGCTCATTGAGCGCCACCAGCGGAGTAGCGGGAGCATCGGTTGTGATACACGGCACAAATTTTAATACTACCCCGGCGAATAATGAAGTTTACTTTGGGGCGACAAAGGCAACCGTCACGGCGGCGACCACTACATCGTTGACCGCTACTGTACCATTGGGTGCTACTTTTGCACCGGTATCGGTATTAAACACGTCTACTTCGCTCCAAGCGTATTCCAATAAACTATTTCTGCCTACATACAATAATATCGCAGATCTACCGGATACTGTAAACTTTAACACGCAGGTAACTTTCAAATCAGGGTTATTTCCACAGGCAGTAACGATATATGATATAGACGGTGATGGGAAACCAGATATTATTATTGCCGATGAATGGGGAGACTCTGTATCTATTTTACGTAATATATCTGCAACCGGGACGATGACCAGCAGTTCATTTGCCCCACGGGTATCATTTGCGGCTGGATCACAGGTCTATGGCCTGACTATAGGAGATATAGATGGAGATGGTAAACCGGATATTGTAGTAACCAATGAAAGCAGTAATACAGTTTCTATTTTGCGCAATACATCGATATCCGGTTCGATATCCTTTGCTACACAAATTACCGATAGTTTAAACGGACAACCTACTTTCGTAGCACTGGGCGATTTTGACGGCGACGGAAGAATCGATATGGCTGTAGCGATCAATCATTTTTCCGTTTATGTATTTAAGAACACTTCGTCAACAGGTTCAATTTCATTTGCCACGCCATGGATAGATACGGTGAATTCTTCTCCAAGTAATTACGATCCCTACTCTGTATCTATAGCTGATATGGATGGGGATGGTAAACTGGACCTGGTGATAACTAAAAATAATTTAGGTTTCAATGTTTTGCGCAATATATCATCTACAGGCACTATAGCATTTGCTGCCCCATATGAATATGTGGCAACTGTAGATTATTTTAGTGGCCAGGTATCTATTGCCGATCTGGATGGAGATGGCAAGCCCGACTTTCTTGCTTCAAGATCCCAGAACCCGTCATTTTGGATGATGCGGAATACGTCATCGCCCGGCTCACTTTCTTTTGCTGCGGAAATAAATTTTCAGCCTTATTTTGGGATGAATATTGGCGGGGCCAATTTTGAGGCTTTGGGTGATCTGGACGGAGACGGAAAACCCGACCTTGTATTTTGCACTGAAGCCTCAGATGGTGTATCTTTTGTTGCTGTTTGCCTCAATACGTCTTCTGCCGGTTCTGTTTCCTTTGCTTCAACAACGCATTTTGCTGCCGGCAATGACCCACTGGGCGTAGCAATAGGAGATCTTAATGGAGATGGCAAACCGGACCTGGTAGTGACTAATTATAACGACACGACAATATCGGTGTTTGCGAATGATCCGCTACCGGCAGTCATAACGGGTTACCCCGGAGTATGCCTGGAAAGCACCACGACATTACATTATAGTGTAACGGGCGGGACATGGAGCAGCAGTAACACTTCAATTGCTACTGTGGGCGGTGATTACTCCGATAGATGGAGCGAATGGGGTGAATTGCTGAAAAATATGGTCCAAAATCGCGTCTAAAATTCTTCGCTCCGAACATCGATATCTCAAG
>CAIRZD010000248.1 GCA_903882965.1 uncultured Bacteroidota bacterium | reverse complement strand
TTTCCGATATAGCAAAAAAGGTTCCAAACTTTTCAACCCTCAATCTGTAAGTTTTAGTAAAGAAACAATAGCAAAAGAATTTTTTTTTTCAACAAAATGTTAGCAATTTCGTCCTCCTGTCAAAAAAACGGGAGAATTCTAAAAAGTGCAAGTGAAAAAGAGTTGTGGGCTACAAAAAAATAAAAAAATTTAGTGAGGGAAATAAGAAGGCCCGGAAAGCGAAATAAAATTTCAGGGAAAAAATATTTATCTCATTTATTGACAGTGTAACAAAATTGATTTAACTTGATGAACGTTGTTTCATAATATGGATAAGCATTTTTACAATACTACCAATAATGTTTTAACCGAAGCAGAACAACTATGGGAGAAATGTTTGAATATCATAAAGGACAATGTAAACTGGCGCACGTACCAAACCTGGTTTGAACCGGTGAAAGCTGTAGGGCTTAATGATAATGTACTAACCCTGCAAGTGCCCAGCCAATTTTTTTATGAGTGGCTTGAAGAACATTATGTAGAGCTTTTGGGCAAAACCATAAAGCGTGTATTAGGAAGAGTTGGTAGACTTGAATATCGTATAATGATGGAAAGCAGCTCGTCGCTGCGCAACCCAGCATCAATAAATATGCCCGGAAGTACACACAATAAGTCTTCAAAGGAAAGCAACTATGTGGATATGCCACTAAAGTGGGATGACCCGCATAATATTAAAACACCGTATGCGATCCCCGGCCTTAAGCGGATGCAAATAGATCCGCAACTGAATGCCAACTATACTTTTGAAAATTATGTAGAAGGTGATTGTAATCGTGTGGCCCGCTCGGCAGGTATTCATGTGGCACAGAAACCGGGTGCTACATCATTTAATCCTTTAGTGGTATTTGGTGGCGTAGGATGGGGTAAAACACATCTTGTGCAGGCAATAGGTAATGAGGTGCGGAGGCTGCACCCGAATAAATCAGTGCTTTATGTCAGTGCTGAAAAATTCATCAACCAGTTTATAGATCATTCTAAGAATAATGAAGTAAATGATTTCATACACTTCTACCAATTGATAGATGTGCTGATCATGGATGATATTCATTTGTTTGTTACTGCACACAAAACGCAGGATGTGTTTTTTGCAATATTCAATCACCTGCACCAGAGCGGTAAGCAAATAATACTTACCAGCGATACGGCACCACGTGATATGGAGGGTATGCAGGAAAGGCTACTAAGCCGTTTCCGTTGGGGACTGAACGCTGATATACAGGCTCCGGATTTTGAAACACGCCAGGCAATACTACAGGTTAAGATGAGGCAGGAAGGTTTGGAGATACCTGATGATGTGGTAAAGTATGTTGCCTATAATATACAAAGCAATGTGCGGGAGCTGGAAGGGGCACTTATAGCATTGTTTGCACAGGCTACGCTGAATAAAAAAGAAATAGACATTGATCTTGCCAAGCGAGTGATGAAGAACTTCGTGAAATCGGCGGCGCGGGAGATGACTATTGACAACATACAAAAACTGGTATGTGATTATTACCATGTATCATACGACCGCCTGCTTACCAAAACACGTAAACGTGAGGTGGTACTTGCAAGGCAGATAACCATGTATTTCGCAAAGAAGTTTACCAAGCAATCATTGAAGACGATCGGTGATCATTTTGGGGGCTTTGACCATACTACAGTGATACACTCGTGCCAGACGGTAGAAAACCTGATGGAAACGGATACTGAGTATAAAGAGAACCTGCTGGAGCTACAGCAAAAGGTGCAAATGGCAAGTATTTAATGGCTGAATTACTTAATAGCTCAATGGCTTAATTACCGGTCATTTCCGGTTTAAATAAGGTCATTATAGGTTTGTAAACGTTCTTAATATTGAGCAATTAAGCAATTTTCAGATTGAGCAATTATTCATTTGTTCATTTGCTCATTTACGTTATCTTTGCAGTCCTTTAAAAAAGGGATAGTACAAAAAGGGTGGCTCAGGCCGCACAAAGGTGAGGTGGGAGAGTGGCCGAATCCAATAGTTTGCTAAACTGTCGTACGCCTTAAAGTGTACCGCGAGTTCGAATCTCGCCCTCACCGCTGAAGAAGAATTTTGAAAGAGCACAGATACCAGCCACTGTACTCTTATAGTAAAAAGGCCCGGGGAGTAGCGCAGGCCGGTAGCGCACCTGGTTTGGGACCAGGGGGTCGCAGGTTCGAATCCTGTCTCCCCGACT
>CAIRZD010000247.1 GCA_903882965.1 uncultured Bacteroidota bacterium | reverse complement strand
GTATTTAGTCTAAAGTAGAAAATTATAAAGAATTATATAATCCAAGAATCATTCGTTGGATTTCATTTATATCACTTACTAAATCATTATACTTCGCTTCATTTATGAAATTTAATTTTTTACTAATAATCAATTGGGTTTCTATTTCGTAAGAAGAACCTAAGGCAATTGTTAGAAAATTTTTAAACAAGGCACTTGATTTTCGACCAGCTCCTTCCGAAATATTACTCGGTATAGAAGTACCAGATCTTTGCATTTGACTAATCAGGTTGAACCTCTCGCTTTCAGGAAAATTATTTGTTATCTGGTAAATTTCTACTACAAACTCAACAGATTTTTGCCAAACTATTAATTCCTTAAAGTTATTCATCTCAATTATGTCTTATCAATCAAGTAACAGCTTTAGACTTTCTACTTTAGACTTTAGACCAACTTTATTCAAACTTCAATTCCAATCCTAATCCACGGAGCTCATTCACCAATACATTGAAGGATTCAGGTATACCCGGTTTAGGTATATTATCACCCTTAACGATTGCTTCATAAGTTTTTGCGCGGCCTACGATATCATCAGATTTCAATGTCAGTAACTCCTGGAGGATGTTTGATGCACCATATGCTTCAAGTGCCCAAACCTCCATCTCACCAAAACGCTGACCACCGAACTGGGCTTTACCGCCGAGTGGCTGCTGTGTGATAAGACTGTATGGCCCGATAGAACGTGCGTGCATTTTATCATCAACCATGTGATGCAGCTTGATCATATAAATGATACCTACGGTTGCTTTCTGGTGGAAACGCTCTCCGGTTTCACCATCATACAGATAAGTATGTCCGAAATCAGGTAATTCTGCTTTTGCGATAAGGCCTTCTATTTCTTCTACAGAAGCACCATCAAATATCGGAGTAGCAAATCTTACACCCAGTTTCTCACCTGCCCAACCAAGGATAGTTTCATATATCTGGCCAAGGTTCATACGGGAAGGTACGCCCAGTGGGTTCAATACCACATCAACCGGTGTACCATCTTCGAGGAACGGCATATCTTCTTCACGAACTATTTTTGCTACGATACCCTTGTTACCGTGACGACCCGCCATTTTATCACCCACCTTAAGCTTACGCTTGCTGGCAAGATATACCTTGGCTAACTTTAATACGCCCGCAGGTAATTCGTCACCTATGCTGAGGTTGAACTTCTCACGTTTGTAACGGCCAAGTTCTTCATTGAACCTGATATTGAAGTTATGCAGCAATTGGTTGATGAAATCATCTGTTTCTTTATCACCTGTCCAGCCAAGAGGGTTTACATTTTGGAAATCGATTGAGCCGAGGGTCTTTGAATTGAACTTACCGCCTTTGGTCAATACTGTTTCTCCAAAGTTGTTGGTAATGCCTGCCGATGATTTGTCTTTAAGCAATACTGACAATTTTTCAAAAAGCAAGCTTTTCAGGTCTTCGAGGTTCTTTTCGTGTACCTTATCTATTTTCTCCAGTTGTGTCTTTTCGCGCACCTTAGAGTTCTTATCTTTTTTGGCGCGTTGGAACAATTGTTTGGAGATAACGATACCTTCAGTACCACTTGGTGCTTTCAGTGATGCATCTTTCGCATCGCCTGCTTTATCACCAAATATAGCGCGGAGCAGTTTTTCTTCAGGGGTTGGGTCAGTTTCTCCCTTAGGTGTTATTTTACCTATCAGGATATCGCCTTCGCCAACGTGGGCACCTATGCGTATGATACCATTTTCATCAAGGTCTTTAGTAGCTTCTTCAGATACGTTTGGAATATCCGGAGTCAACTCTTCTTCACCAAGTTTAGTATCACGTACTTCAAGCTCATACTCATCAATATGTACTGATGTGAACCAGTCGTCGCGAACCACTTTCTCATTGATCACTATCGCATCCTCGAAGTTGTAACCCTTCCAAGGCATGAACGCAACTTTAAGGTTACGACCAAGTGCAAGTTCACCATCCTGAGTAGCATAGCCTTCTGTAAGGAAATCACCGGTCTTTACCTTCTGGCCTTTACGCACAGATGGGCGTAGGGTCATGCTGGTACTTTGGTTGGTTTTCTTATACTTGGTAAGTGTATATACTTTAAGGTCATCTTCAAATGATACAAGACGCTCTTTATCACCACGGTCATAACGAACGTGTATATGATCTGCATCTACGTATTCTACTACCCCGTTACCTTCTGCGTGTATCTGGATACGTGCATCACGGGCAGCTTTAGCTTCAAGACCGGTACCTACTATAGGCACTTGTGGTATGATAAGCGGCACTGCCTGACGTTGCATGTTTGATCCCATCAGCGCACGGTTGGCATCATCATGCTCCAGGAACGGAATAAGTGATGCGCTCAACCCTACTATCTGGTTAGGGGCCACATCCATGTACTCTACCTCATTGGGTTCAAGTATCGGGAAGTCGCCTGTTTGGCGTGATTTGATCTTATCTTCAAGGAAGTTACCTTTTTCATCTACAGGTACGTTGGCCTGTGCGATCTTGGCAAGATCCTCTTCTTCTGCACTCAGGAAACGGAAGTTCTTAAGATCTACCCTGCCATCTTTTACTTTACGATAAGGTGTTTCGATGAAACCCATATCATTGATCTGTGCATGGACGCAAAGTGTAGATATAAGACCGATGTTTGGTCCTTCCGGTGTTTCGATAGTACAAAGACGGCCATAGTGGCTGTAATGCACATCCCGCACCTCAAAGCCAGCACGCTCACGGCTCAAACCGCCCGGCCCGAGCGCTGAGATACGACGCTTGTGCGTGATCTCTGACAACGGGTTAGTTTGGTCAAGGAATTGTGATAACTGTGAAGTACCAAAGAATGAATTAATAACAGAAGATAACGTACGAGCGTTGATCAGGTCGATCGGTGTAAACACCTCATTATCACGAACGTTCATACGCTCACGGATGGTACGTGCCATACGGGCAAGACCTACGCCGAACTGTGCGAATAATTGCTCACCAACCGTACGAACACGACGATTGCTCAAGTGGTCAATATCATCTATCTCAGCCTTACCATTGGTAAGACGTACCAGGTATTTAATGATAGAGATGATATCTTCCCTGCTCAATACCTTAGTAGTGAGGTTGATATCAAGTCCTAATTTACGATTGATCTTATAACGGCCAACTTCTCCGAGATCATAACGTTTATCACTGAAGAACAGTTTTTCGATGATACCGCGGGCGGTTTCATCATCCGGAGCATCAGATCCGCGCAACTGGCGGTAGATGTGCTGCACCGCTTCCAGTTCTGAATTGGAAGTATCTTTATTCAACGTGTTATAAATGATAGAGAAGTCACCACTTACTTCTTCTTTTTGCAAGAAGACTGTTTTGATGCCCATTTCCTGAACCAGAGATGCGTTCTCTTCGTTAAGCACGCTATCACGATCGAGCACTATTTCATTACGCTCAATCGTTACTACTTCACCGGTGTCCTCATCAACGAAATCTTCCGTCCAGCTGCGTAATACACGGGCTGCAAGACGGCGGCCGATATGCGGCGCGAGGCTCTTTTTATCTACTTTCACTTCATCAGCCATGCCGAAAAGCTCGAGTATGTCTTTATCTGTTTCGTAACCTATTGCACGAAGCAATGTGGTTACGGGGAATTTTTTCTTACGGTCGATGTAAGCATACATGACATTGTTGATGTCTGTTGCGAACTCCATCCATGCGCCCTTGAAAGGTATCACGCGGGCACTGTATATCTTCGTTCCGTTCGGATGCACGCTTTGTCCGAAGAATACACCGGGTGAACGATGCAACTGGGATACAACCACACGCTCAGCTCCGTTGATAACGAAAGTGCCACGTGGGGTCATGTAAGGGATGTTACCAAGGAACACATCCTGAACGATCGTTTCAAAGTCAACATGCTCTTCATCATTACAGCTAAGCCTGAGCTTTGCTTTTAACGGCACAGAATACGTGAGGCCACGCTCCATACACTCATCGATGGTGTAGCGGGGCGGGTCAATGAAGTAATCAAGGAATTCCAGCACGAAAATGTTGCGGGTATCCGTTATCGGGAAATTCTCCTTGAACACGCGGAACAAACCTTCATTGTTACGCTTATCAGGTGTAGTTTCCAACTGGAAGAAATCCTGGAAAGACTGAAGCTGGATAGCAAGCAGGTCGGGCATTGCAGCGGCATCATGTAACTTTCCGAAGTTAATTCTTCCGGACGCGGTCTTTTTTTGTGGTATTGCCATAGTATTTTTATGCTCCTTTTTACAAACAAAAAAACCCTGTCAGATAGGCTGCGCCTAGCTGTACAGGTGATCTGTATTAACAATAAATGATCAAAATAAATTTATGCACGTACATGTACCCTCGAAAAAGGGATGGCAAAGATAAGAAATGCTGTCAATTAAGCAAAATTTATTCCAAATTCTTCAAAAAACTTTCATTTCCTTGCAGAATGTTGTGAATAAAGGCGAATTAATTATTTTATAACATGATTTTAACATAATATTTTGCTAAAATTTAGCCAAAATGGCAAAATCCAGGTTTTCCGCAGTTAAAGTTATGTTAAATATTCAAACAACCGGATGCGTACCTGTCCTCTTCCCACTCTTTTCTTATCCAAATCATCTTTATCAGGTAAGGCATGATGCAATCATGCCAATTATAACTTGAAAGCACTAAAATTACCCTTCCTGATCGAGATAGAAAAGAGAAGGGAATATGCCAAGACATGTACTCGAAAAAACGACTGCAAAATATCTTTTTATGCATGGCACGGTTTTCATAACTCAATAATGAACAAAAAAAAATCATTATGAAATCGACGAAGATTATTACAATATTAGCTTTATTGAGCCTGGCAACATTTACATCCTGCAAAAAGAATTATACCTGCACATGCACTACCGTAATAGGGACTGCATCAACTACTGAAACACACAGTATAGATAACGCATACCCCAGTGATGCAAAAAACACCTGTAATAATTACCAGACACAGGCCAACAATACATTACCCGGCGGCACTACCTGCGGATTATAAAAACCATTGTAAGTAACTATATAAAATGGGTGCTGGTATAAATCCAGCACCTATTTTTATGTTTAATTCAGTATTGTCGTTTAAACTGCCAAGTGTCTTCATGGCTATCAATGGTATGTTCCCCATTGGGAAAATAGGTAAAATGTGCAAAAAAGCATCTACATGCGGGACAACAACCCGGCATTTAAAAAATTACTTGCTGCTTTAGAATGAATTTTTATTAATTTGCTGACCTTCTTAACACAAACTATAACTAAATGTCAGTAAATCTCTGCATTGATTGGGGTAATACCAATGTAAAAGCTGCAATATTTGATAAAGATACTTTGCAAAAGCAATTCACTTTCTCTCCGGAAGAAGCATTGGAGAAGATAACATCTATAATGAACCTCTACCTGCCTGTAAAGGCTATTATTTGCCAGGTAGGGAAACGTAATGATGAGGTGGAAAACCTTGTGATATCCAAGATAAAATCGACGGTAATACTCAACGGCAATACGCGCCTGCCGATATACAATGCTTATCTGACCTCTGATACATTGGGGCCCGACCGCATAGCCCTTGTATGCGCAGCTCACATATTATATCCTGAAAAAAATAACCTTGTCGTAAGTCTTGGTACTTGTATCACCTACAACTTTGTGCAAAAAAATAAAACCTTTAGGGGCGGAGCCATATCACCGGGCCTTCAAATGAGGCTCAACGCTATGCACACATTTACAAATAAACTGCACCAGATCGGGATGGATGGTGAATTGGTAATGCTTGGCTACGATACAGCCTCATGCATGCGCAGCGGAGCTGCGTTTGGTATGCAGTATGAAATTGATGGGATGATCGCAGATTACGCAAAACAATATCCGGATTTTAACGCCATATTAACGGGTGGAGACGCACCTTTCTTTGCGAGCAAAATTAAAAGTAAGATATTTGCCGACCCTGACTTATTGTTAAAGGGCCTAAATTTAATTTTAAACTATAATGTTTCATCCCCACACTAAGTGTTTATTAATAGCCTTACTCATTTTTGTATGCTTTAATGCTGCTGCGCAAACTACTGCTTCTTCCGGCACCAACACTAGTAACCCTTTAACAGGAAACGAGAATAACCCATATAACAAATATGGGATAGGCTCGCTATGGAATGGTAATAACACCGTACTCCAAGGGATGGGAAATATTACATCGGCTTTTGAAGACCCATATGAAGCGAATACTGATAACCCTGCCTCCTATTCGTTTCTGAAGCGTACCACATTTGAAGTTGGGTTTATGGCCAGCACTACCAATGTCAGTGCTTTGGGTGCATCTTATTCTACAGGTACAGCTACTTTAAATTATCTCAATATTGGCATCCCTGTAAATAAAAACGCTGGTATCTGTTTTGGATTCAAGCCTTATTCACGCGCTTATTATTCACTGGTGGACACACTTTTTGCACCTGTTTCTCCGCTCGGTGAAACAATCAGGTCTTATAATGGCAGTGGCGGGCTTAATTATGCATTTATAGGCGCGGCATACAGGTATAAAGAATTCAGTGTAGGGTTCAACTTTGGGTATATGTTTGGTACTATACAGAGAAACACAGACGTATCGCCTATTGATTCTAATTTGACCAACAAAGGATTTACAGCATTATACTCAAATTACGATCGTATTGGGGGGCTTTATTGGAAAGGCGGCTTAATGTATGAGCACCAGATAAACCCAGAATATACTATCAGGGCAGGAGGAACAGTGACAATAAAACAAAACCTCTCAGAAAAGTATAACAGTTTCCAAACCAGCAACTATAATTACGGAGATACGCTGGTTAGTGATACTGTTGCAAACTCCGGCCAACTGGACGGAAAACTGAGATTACCAATGTCTGTAAGCCTTGGAGTGATGCTTGCAAAGACCAGTAAATGGAGTGTAGGTATTGATTACGCCATGACTCAATGGAGTGGATTTCAGAGCTCAGCTGATGCCACTGTCGACTCCTTTATTGCCAGTAGTTCGTACAAAATAAGTGTAGGCGGTGAATACACGCCTGACATTAATAATATCCGGAGTTACACCTCAAGGATCACTTATCGTTTCGGGCTGTATTACGGCAAAGATTACATGACCTTTCAAAACACGCAGCTACCTGTTTATGGCTTTACGGCCGGAGCAAGCCTACCTTTCAGGAGGTCAACATCGCATCTGCACACATCAATAGATGTTGGTCGTTTAGGCACAACAACCAATAACCTGATACAAGAAACTTACGTACGTTTTTCATTAGGCATATCATTTAATGACCTGTGGTTTATTAAACGTAAATATGATTAATATCGTTCGGAAATATTTTTTTAAAACAATTACCCGGATCATTATTCCGGGTGTTTTGTTTTTTAACATCCTGTCTTGCAAAAACGACCCTAATGAGATAAGAGCGCTCACCGGCAAAGGGAATAAACAAGCTGATCATGCTGAGGATGTTACGGTCATATACAGCAAAGATGGCAAGATAAACATGCGCATATTTGCCAAAGATTTTGTGAGAAATGAGTATGCCCGGCGCCCGTATATAGATATGAACAATCAACTAAAAGTAGAGTTTTATAATGATAGCGGTATAGTGCAGGATGTGCTTACTGCAGATTCATCGAGGTATTACGAGGTGCAGGGGGATATGATCATATGGGATAGCGTACATATAATAACAAAGAAAGGTGAGCAGTTAAATACGGAAGAACTCATATGGAGTGCCAGTATACAAAAATTCTTTACCGAAAAGCCTGTAAGGATCACTACAGCTACCGAGATTTTATATGGTAATGGCATGGAAGCCAACAGTGACTTTACCTGGTACCAGATAACCCATCCTAAGGGAACTGTGGCCGTAAATAAAGGTGAAGTACCGCAATAAAGTTATTTAGGTATCGTAAATAGAAATGCTGCGCCTTTGTCTAATCCAGTATCTACTTTTATTACTCCTCCGAGTTTCTCAACAAGCCTTTTGACTATTGCGAGGCCTATACCCATACTCTCGCCGTCTTTTATTTTGCCCTGAAGCTTCTCAAATAATTCAAATATCCTGTCTTTGTCTTCCGGTGCTATGCCAGGGCCATTATCCTTAACCTCAAAGCTGTATGCTGTATCATCCTCACTAAAGACCACATCAATCTTCATCTTACTTTTATCATTGTACTTAATCGAGTTATGAAACAAGTGCAATAATATCTGCTTTAGTGCTACACGCGAGGTATATATACTCGCCTCTTTAGGATACTTAATCACTGTCTTTGCCGGAATATTCAGCAATCCTTTTACCTCTTCAATAAGGGCCGGAATATCAATATGCTCTTTATGTTCTACCAATAGCTGGGAAGATCTTGAATAACTAAGAATACCGCTTACAAGATCAGATAACTGATAAGCCGCATCATTAAGGAAATTGACATACTCCGTACCTTCCTCGTCGAATTTTGTACCGTAATCTTCTTTAAGTAAATGAGTGAGTGATATGATGTTATTGAGCGGGCTTTTGAGATCATGAGAAGCTATATGAGCGATCTTTGCAAGATCTGCATAAGCCATTTTCAGTTCTGCCTGTTTTTGTTTTAGCTGGCCTGCTTTCACTATCAATCCCAACATTGAAGCAACTTGTTTGCCCAAGGCCTGCAATGCTTTTATTTGTGAGTCTTCCAAATTTCGCGGCTTGGTATCTAACACACATAAAGTACCCATGGTATTGCCTTCGGAATTTACCAACCTTACTCCTGCATAAAAAACAGCGTTAGGTGCACCGCTTACATATGCGTGATGACTGAATTGTTTTTCTTTAGAAAGGTCAGGTATGATAAATATTTCACTCTTATTGCAAAAAGGGAAATCAGCAGCTATCGAAGAATTTTCAGTAATGTTCAGCGCCTTTATCCATTGGTGGTTTGCATCTGTGATACATACTAAAGATGCGGGAGTATGACATATTTGTGAGGCAATCAGACTAATATCATTATAATCCACATCCGGAATGTCTGGATTATAATGCTCCTGATTGGCTTTTAACTTATCCTGTCCACTGATTGATACCGAAGCAATATTCATTAATTCTACCATAAACATACGGAACTTTTTCAAAAAGGGCAAAATATCTTTGGGAAAGCCTGATTTTACTGGAACAAGGTTGAGTTTTTCCAGAAAATATCTTTTTGCAGGTCAGGCGGTTTAGGCTTTACCCTAAATACAATTGGC
>CAIRZD010000246.1 GCA_903882965.1 uncultured Bacteroidota bacterium | reverse complement strand
GTCCACTTTATGCTGACGATTTACATTTGGTTAGGTCAGAATTTGAACACCATGCCTGGATCTGGAATATTATACGCAGGTACAAGAGTTGATACAGAGATTTATTCAAAATGGCTTACAAGTTTAGGTATCTCATGTGTAGGTTACAATGCGGGGTTAGATCCTGATTCTCGAATTGCAATCGAAAATGGTTTAATGAGCAACCAATGGAAATGTATTATTTCGACAAACGCTCTCGGTATGGGAATTGACAAACCTGATATCCGCTTTATTATTCATACTCAAATGCCACAATCTCCAATTCATTATTACCAGGAAATAGGGAGAGCAGGGAGGGACGGATTAGTTAGTAACATTATTTTATTCTACAACCCAGAAGATAGAAAACTGCCTGAGGCATTCATAGAAGGAGGCAGACCTGCAATAAAAAAATATGAAAGAGTAATTGAAGCAACTAAAACTGCGATGTTGGGTGAGCGTGAGCTAATGAAGAAAACAAATTTAAAGCAAAATCAGATTAGGGTTATTAAGGCAGATTTAATTGAGCAAAAAATTATTCGAGAAGTATCAGTAGGTAACAGTAAAAAATTTGAATTTATTTCTGGCTCACAACCTCTAAACACTAAAGCATTTGAAGAACTACGGGCTTCAAAATTGCAGGACTTAGAGAGTATGATAAGCTATGCGATGACCGATAAATCCAGAATGAAATTTCTTTGTGATTTTCTGGGGGATAGCTCAAATCATGCCCATAATAATTGCGACAACACAGGAGTGAAAAAAATCACAGTATCAGTGACTCCAGAGTGGTCTGAGAAGCTAAAAAATTTTAGAGAGGATTATTTCCCTGAATTAGAAGTTGAATCAAGGACATCTAATATAGTTAATGGATCCGCTGCATCATATTATGGGGTTTCAAATGTTGGTGCTGCACTGAATCGATCTAAGTATGAAGCTGGTGGAGATTTTCCAGATTTTCTCTTGAAACTTGTTCTGAAAGCGTTTCGAAAGAAATTCGGGCAAGAGAAGTTTGATTTAGTAGTTTATATCCCGCCAACGGCTTCTGGGGATTTGGTTAAAAATTTCGCAGTCAAAGTTGCGCAGGTATTAAAATTCCCAATATCACATAACCTGGTTAAAGCGAGGCAAACAAAGGAGCAAAAGGTATTTGAGAATGGTTATTTAAAAACTGATAACGTTAGTGGTGCATTTACATATTCATCTCCTGATGAAGTACGAAACAAGAGTATTCTGCTCATTGATGATATTTTCGACAGTGGAGCCACAATAAAAGAAGTAGGGAAATTATTAACTAATTTTGGTGCAACAAAAATTGCTCCGATAGTTATTGCAAGAACCGTTGGTGGGGATGTTGTTTAATGTGACTAACCGATAGAAAGTATGTATTTATATCATTTCGAAACAACCGCATAATACATGATGAAGGATACACCATATTGGATTGCTTTGGCGCACTTGCCTAAATGGGGCAATTCGAGAATAAATAGTCTAATAATAAAATTTCATCATGAGAATAGAATCTCTGTTGAGGATTTTTTCCACTTATCGGAGGCTGATTGGCGAGTACAATATCTTTTAGATGACAAACAAATTAGTGATCTAAAAAAGGCGAAATCTGAGTTACCGAACATTGCTTTCTTAGCTGAATCATTACTTAGCCAAGGGTACGAAATTTTACCAATTACTTCGCCTGAATATTCGAAGACCTTAAAAGGAAATTTGAAAGCAACGCACTCGCCATCTGTTCTTTATGTTAAAGGCAATAAGAACATTTTAAATGAACAGTCAATCGCTATTGTGGGTTCAAGAGATGCATCTGAAATATCATTAAGATTCACCGACAACATTGCAAAACTTGCAAGTAAGGAGTTTAAAGTAGTCGTTAGTGGATTTGCAAAAGGAGTTGATAAACAAGCATTAGATTCGGCAATTAAGTATAAAGGACAAAGCATTATTGTCTTGCCACAAGGTATCATGACGTTTGGCACTGGATTCAAAAACTATTACAAACAAATAATCGATGGGGATGTTTTAGTATTAAGTACATTTTATCCAAAAGCACCTTGGAAAGCAGAATTGGCAATGGCAAGAAACCCTATAATATATGGGCTTGCAAATGAGATATATGTTGCGGAATCATCCGACAAAGGAGGGACATGGTCAGGTGTTGTTGATGGTATTCGTAAGGGAAGAAAAATATTTGTGCGCAATCCAGAACCAACAGAAAAGAATGCAAATGCTCTCCTTATTGCTAAAGGATCTGTTGCTGTAGACTTTGACGGAAGAGAATTAAATAAACGTTCAAACACAGAAAAACCTTACCCGATAGAAACCAGCAACGAGGTATTAATAGTTCGAGAGCCAGAACAAAGTGAATCTATTGAGAGTAAGATTTGCACAGTTCTCAATACAAAACCTCATACGGCAAAAGAACTAATTTCAAAACTCAAATTGGATTGGACAACGCAAAAAATGAATGCCTTTTTAAAGAAGCAAGATTTTTTAGAGTTAGTGCCCAATAAAAAAACAAATCTATACAAGTTGAAAGCCATCTCGACAGAAATTAAGGCACCATCAGTTAATCCAACAGAAGTGAAGCAATCACGTCTTTTTCATCAGTAAAATCAATAAGCAAGCAGATTATTGTTTGAAGAACTTTTTTATTTGAATTTTTTTAGTTGTTCAGCAAGATTTTTTACGCCATCAATCATAATCTCATCAGTAACCTTTGCATAATAATCTGTAGTGACCCTGATGGAAGAATGCCCAAGCAAAGCACTCAACAACTCTATGCTTACTGAGGATCTGAGCGCTATTCCAATACTGAACGACTTTCGACCAGTATGTGAGGTAATCGGCTTAGGAATTCCTGCTGCATCTGCCAGTGTCTTGAGGTAGGTGTTATACTTCTGATTGGAAATCATTGGTAACAGATGCCCCTTCTTGATATGGCTTTTATACTCCTTGAGTTGCTGGATCAGTTCGTAAGCTTGGGGTAATAGCACGACTTTGTATGGCTTCTTTGTCTTCTGACGAACCATACTGAGCCAGAAGGTTTGTCCGTCTGATGAAATGACATTTTCAGGTGTTAGGTTCTCCATCTCTTTAAACGAAAGACCACTATAGCAAGTAAACAGAAATACTTTGCGCACCATTTCCATCCTGGGTACATCGAAGCTGAGTGCCTCAATCTTTTTGATCTCTTCATAGGTCAGGTATACCAGGGCTGTCTTGTCAATCTTGGGCTTATATTCACCAAAAGGAAACTTATTCATGTAACCTTTGTTTAAGGCAATGCGAATTACTCTGCTAAGCCGCTGATAGTGTTTGGCACAGGTGGTATTAGAGTTATTGAACTCGGTCTTCAGAAAGGTTTCGAAACCATCTGCAAAGTCGTAGTCCAGTTCGTATAGGAAGAGTTGATTACGCTTGTAGCGTTTCTTGACATACTGGGTAACCCTTAGCTGAGTGTTCTTGTATTTTATGATGGTAGGCTGGGCATACGACTTACCCTTGAGAGATTTCATTTTCTCCAGGTACTCATTCATTACCTCGTCAAATGTGTAAGACTTGGAAAGCCCGTTAACCAGCTTATCCTTGAGGGTGTGGGAATTAAAAGGTTCGCCAGACATCATGAGTTCATTGGCGATCTTTAACGCCCTCGCTTTAAGGGCATCGAGCTTTCCGTTGATCGCTTCCGACTCCTGAGATAAGCCTTTGACCTTTTGCCCTTTTTTATCCCAGTTGGAAAGCGGCACATAAGATCCTATGGAATATTCGGTTCGGGTGTCATCCATTTGGATTCTCAAATAGATCGGTGTTTTCTTATCCTGGTTCTTTTGGCTGGGTCTAACCCAGAATGATAACTTAATACTCATATATCACGATTTAAATGTGTCGCCTGAAAAGCGCTATGAGCATGGGTTTGAGCAAAACCTGGTGCGTTAAAAGGGAGTAAAATGACCAAATTGGAAAAACAACTCCCTTTTTTGGCACCAAAATTCGCCAAACAGATCGGGTTGAAGTCCTGAGTCAGGAACATCAACAAACACAAAAATTGAATAAAAAGAGGGGAGAATTAGAAACTCTGAAAACCTTTCTGGAAGCGGGTTTGAATACCGCCTGGAGATCAAGTTCTCTACATTTGAGAGTTCCAAAATGCTTGCATTTAGTGAAGCGATGGAACCCTCAAAAGTGGAGAAAAGTGGAGCCGGCGGGAGTCGAACCCGCGTCCAAACAAGTG
>CAIRZD010000245.1 GCA_903882965.1 uncultured Bacteroidota bacterium | reverse complement strand
AGTTCGTCAATATTCTTTTTCCAAACAGGTGCATAATTTGCAAGACCATGTATAAACAGGAGCGTTTTTTCTCCTGTACCTTCATCCATATAGGCTACTTTGCAATTGCCCGGGAGGTCTATGAAATGTGTTTTGTATGGGTATGAAATCATTGTGTGAATGTAAAGTAAAAACCCCAAACCCCTAAAGGGGCTTTGCTGGAGAATATGATTTCGATTTTTGAATTATTGTCATCATTCCGGTTGTCAAATAACATGAAACAAAAAAGGTGTACTACACAAGCAGTACACCTTCCTCCCAAAAGCTGAAGTGTTGTTCTCCAGTGAATCCCCTTTAGGGGTTTGGGGTTTAGCTTTTTTCGATCACAAATTTTGCAACTGCCGGAGCAAGTTCTTTTTGAGATTTGCCGCCTACGAATACGCCAATATGGCCACCGGGAAAAGCATATACTTTCTTGTCTTTCGACCCTATGAGGTCCATTACGTTTTTGGTGCTATCGTTAGGTATAATGTTATCTTCTGTGGCATATACATTGAGGAATGGCATGGTAACATTCTTGAGGTTTACTTTTCTGCCGCCAAGCTCAAATTCGCCATGTATAAGTTTGTTGTCACGGAAAAGATCTTTGATGTATTTACGATACATTTCTCCGGGAATAGCGGGAAGATCAGCTTTCCATTTTTCCATACGAAGGAAATTTTCCATTTTGGGTTTATCATCGAGTGAATCTATGAGGCCGAAATATTTGCTCACATTCATACTTGGTTTCAGCATGCCGAAAGCACTGTCGATCATTTCACCGGGTATAGTACCCATGCTGTCTACCATTGCATCTACATCAATATACTTTGTCCATTTATAAAGCATACACTTGGTAGTAGAGAAATCGTATGGAGCTACGTATGTAGTTAATGACTGTAGTTTTTCAGGATAAAGGGCAGCATAGATCATAGAGAATGTGCCGCCCTGGCAGATACCCATTTTATGGATCTTCTTTACCTTATGGCGTTTGCGAAGGAAGTCAACAGCATCGTTCATGTAGCCATCGATATAATCTTCCATAGTGAGGTAGCGATCTGATTTATTGTGATAGCCCCAATCCATGATATAAATATCAAGGCCTTCTTCCATGAGCTTTTTCATGAGGCTGCGATCCGGTTGCAGATCGAGTACATCATGCCTGTTGAGCATTGCAAAAGAAACGAGCACGGGTATTGCGCATTTTGCTTTTGTATCCCTGGTGTAGTGATACATTTTTATTTTATCGCAAGACCATACGAGTTCTTTAGGAGTAGTGCCTAATTCTACATCTTCAATTTCGTGTAGTACTTCGTATCCCTTTGTGATTTTTTCAGTTGTTTTTGTAAACTCCTGTGCAATTTCTTCTGCGTTAAAATGCATGGTATAAATATTTTGCGGCGAAGGTACGTTTAATATGATTATTGTTGTGAATAGTGGGTGTTAAAATAGCTTTAATTACCTATAAAAAGCATTGAGAATCATTTGGCAGTAATAATATTTATATTCATAGCAATAACAGGCGCTTAAATGGAGGCGTTAAATAAAATTTCTGTTAATGGTTTCTTTTTTTAATGCTTTGGATTATCTTCAATTCATAAACTAAAAAGATCGATCTATGCAGACATCTGAAAAAAGAGTTGTTTTAGTGACCGGCGCAACTGGCGGACTCGGCACTGCTATGTGTAAAAAATTATATGATGACGGTTATATAGTCGTTGCCAATTATCATAGTGAGGATAAGGCAATAAGATGGAAAGAAAAACTGCATAATGAAGGTTATGATGTAAATATTTATTACGCTGATGTGGCTGATTTTGAATCGTGTGGGAAGATGATAGAAAAAATT
>CAIRZD010000244.1 GCA_903882965.1 uncultured Bacteroidota bacterium | reverse complement strand
TGCATATATTTCAAACAACTGATCGGTAGTAATAATCATATCTACTAATCCTATTTCCATAGCGTCTTTTGCGTTTAGCATTTTGCCGGTATGGATCAAATACTTACTAAGCGGTTTACCAATCTTTTTTGCGCATCTTTGCGTGCCCCCGAGACCCGGATAAATGCCTATACCAGTTTCGGGGAATGCCATCTGGGCTTTAGGCATTGCCAATATCACATCTGCACATAATGCCAACTCAAGGCCACCACCTAGTGCAAGTCCATTAATTATTGCAACTACTTTTTTAGGCGATTTATCAATTTTATTAAATACCTCCTGCCCAAAACCTGTGAAAGCTTCAATATCATTGATCTTATTTGCCTTTATATTTTTTACAAAGAATTTAATATCTGCTCCTGCAACAAAAGCTTTACCTGTACCGGTAATAAAAATAGTGCTTATTGAAGAATCATTATTTGCTAATGAAAATTGTTCATCAAGTTGCTGCATTACATCTTCATTCAGTGCATTCAGGTCTTCTGGCCTGTTCATGGTAAGAATGGCAATACTTCCTTTTTTTTTGAGATCCACATATCTCATCTTCCAAAATTTATCGCCGATGGAAGCCGGGGCATGCATTTGATATAAACCCGCAATATGATGGACAAAATACCACACCTTCTCATCTTTGTAGTATTGCATTAACTCTATAGGTCCCCTTCTCCACTTCAAGCCAATCTTGGCACCGCGATCGATATCTACTGCTGCACATACATTTTCATCAAGCAGTTGAGTACACACAAAAAATGTAATACCCAGCATGCGATCCGTGATCATTTTGCGTTTTTCCTCTTCAGGTGAAATATCTCCTGAAAGATCCCACTGCTGACCTGACAATGCCTGGTCTTTGAGCTTTGAGCTTACAGTGTAAAGACTACCATATCTTTCCAGCGTTTTTTCGGCATGATAAGCTACAGGTACACCAGTAGCATTCATTAAAGCAAAAGGCCCCATGCCAATACCAAACACTTTCATACATACATCATCGATTGTTGCAATATTCGCAACATGTTCATCCAGCAGCCGTGCAGCCTCGTTAAGCCATGGAACAAAGAAGCGGTTTACCACAAACCCATATGAGTCTTTACATATGATTGCATCTTTACCTGATCGCATTGAAAATACTTTAGCATCTTCTATCACATCCGGTGCAGTCTTTTCTCCAGGTATTATCTCTACAAGACGATTTTTGGCCGCATGATAGAAGTAATGCAGGCCAATAAATCTTTCGGGGTGAGAAACAGATTCTGCCAGTTCGGTTACAGAAAAAGATGAAGTATTGGTTGCCAATATTGTTTCGGCGCTTACGATCTTATCCAGAGTTTTAAACAGATCTGATTTTATATTGAAATCCTCAAAGATCGCCTCGACTATCAGATCGCATACTTTCAGGTCTTCAAGGTTGTGTGTTCCTTTTATATTTGAAAGGTATTTATCAACCTGTTCTTCTGTAAACACTGCGCGTTCTATGCCTTCACGGAACATTTTTGTTATGTTATTCACACCACGGCTTACATACTCAGCTTCACGATCGGCAAGAATGACGGAAAAATTTTCCTGTGCAAATTTTTGAGCGATTGCCGCACCCATCGTACCCGCGCCAACTATGCCTACTATTTTTATAGATCTCATAAGAATTATCATTAATTATTTTTCCAAACCGGTTTTCTTTTTTCGAGGAATGAATTAATTCCTTCGTTTGCATCTTTAGTATTCATCAATTCGTTTACATATAGCTGTTCCAACACAGGAAGGAAATTAGTGAGTATATGATTAAATTTAACCCGTGCTGCTTTTACAGCAAATCGTAATGAAGAGGCACTCTTTGGGAGTATTTGCTGTTCAATAAAAGTATTTACACCAGCTTCAAGTTCTGTTTTGTCATTGAATATATCCATTATCAGGCCCGATGCTTTTCCTTCATCAGCGGTAATAGCTCTACCAGTTAATATCAACTCCTCCGCGCGTGCAAGCCCTATCTTTTCGGCCAGGATTATTGATGCTGGGGGAGGGAAAACACCAAGAATAATTTCAGGCTGACTGAGTTTGGCAGTCTTATCGGCAAGAAGGAAATTGCACATTATGGCCAGTTCCATTCCACCACCAAGACATTGACCGGAAATTTTCGCGAGTGTAGGAATTGCCATGTCTTTTAAACTAGTAAATAACAGATGAAATGAGCTGATCATTGCGCCTGCCATATTTTTCTGATGCTCTTCTACACTGGCTCCAAAAGAAAAATGTTTACCTGCACCTTCGAATGTAATGAGCTTCAGCTCATTCATATCTTTGAACTTGCCAAAAATATCCATCAGTTCATTCATCATTATTGAATCAAGTATATTTCCTTTACCATCATCCAGAATGATTTGTGCCACTGACCCTCCGTGCGAATAATTTACCCTGATCTTTTCCATAACAACTTATACAGTTTGTTTTTGAAATTGTGGGGAAATTGTATGCTGCAGTTCTTCATTCCAAGGATGGCCTTCTGCCAATAACTGGCGAAGCAACAGAAAATCTACTTCTCTGTTATCTTTAGGCCCATCGTTAAATGCGCAGAAACCTGCTTTGGCTTCTGTCATCATATTTAATGCAAGCCATTCCCGGCTGCCTTCTTTATTTTTATCCCAATGTTCCAATTTGAACTTACGTACCTCACTGATGGTCTTATTCATACAGCTGGGGAATGTATGGAGTATCTTTGCGATGAGGGAATTAACAGCTTTATCAAGCATAGCAAGGTCTACCTCGGCATTGGCAACGATTTCTTTTGCCTTAGCCAGATCATCCCCAGTTTTCATGGAGCCAAAGGTTATGCGACCATATTCATCAGTTATTTTATCAGTAACCACTAGCGGGTTTGCTATGAATTTGCCATTCAGTTTCAATACCGGTGCTATATCAGTAAGCACACCATAATAATATGCCTGATGAGCAGTCCAAGGCTCACATAATGTGAGAGAATACATGGCGCGTTCTACTCCTACAAATAACGGCAGGAAGTCGGTAGCGCCGCCTATTGGTGCGCTACCATGCTTGGGGCCAGCTTGACCTAAACGAGCCATGTCGCTGGCGATGCTGAAATCGCATGCCATACCTATTTCCTGACCACCACCAACACGCATACCGTTGATGCGGCAAATAACGGGTTTCTCGCACATTAATATTGCAGAAACCATATCGTTAAACAGGCGCATATATTGTGAATACTCTTGCGGATTCCCTGAATAATACTCGGCATATTCTTTTGTGTTGCCGCCGGTACAGAATGCTTTATCGCCAACCGCAGTCAATACTACGGCTACCACACTGCGATCGTTAGATGCAGTGCGAAAGGCAAGTATAATTTCTTTTATTGCTGCAGTGGTGTAAGAATTGTATTGTTTTGGATTATTTAGTATTATCCATGCATTGTATAACCCATCAATTGCAGTAGCATCTTTGTCAAGGCAGGGGCGTTTTTCGAATAAGATCTCTTTAAAATCTATCGTTACCAGATCGTGATTATTTAAGTTTTTCATATGTCTATTTTAGTTGTTAAAGTCAGGTACCAACACTGAACGTTTAATGTATTTATGTTCCAGTGTATTTTTAAACACTTCATTTATTTGCGACATTGGGAAAGTCTGCACAAACTCGTCTATATGGAGTTGGTCATTTGCAACAAGTTGCACCACCTCCGGATATAGCTCGGGTTTGCAGCCCCATGTACCAATCAATTTAGCATCAAACGCCATGAGGTTGCTAAGCCTTACTTCTACTTTATCCATTGTAAATCCCACAATAGAAAGTGTGGATGCAAAAGTGATGAGGTTAAAAGCTACATCCTGCCCTGCCTTTGTGCCTGACATTTCGAAAATCTTCCAGCAATAAGGAGATGCTTTGAGTTCTTTCACAATAGCCTTTACCTTTTCTTTTATCTCTTTAATTTCGAGGCCCTTGATGTTAAGCGTAGCATCAATGCCATTTTCTTTTACAATTGCCAGTTTCTCTTCATTAACATCGAGTGCTATTACTTTTGCGCCAAATATTTTTGCAATCTGCGCACCATAAATACCGACACCTCCTACGCCGATTACTATAGCGAGGTCTCCGGATTCTATTTCTGCTTTTTTTACTACCTGATATGGTGTAGAAACAGCATCGGCAATAATAGACAATTGCTGAAGGGTATATTTCTTCAACACCTTATCGGGCACTGGACATAGATACCTTGCTGGTACTATAATATGTGATGCAAAGCCACCATCAAAATCGTTGCCTGGCATTAATTGATTGCGACATATATTGCTGCGACCTTTCCTGCACAGTTCACATTCACCGCATGGGAGCACAGCGGGAATTATCACATTTTTGTTAAGCCATTCATCTGGACCGTTTACAACTTGTCCGCTAATCTCATGCCCTAGAGTGAGTGGCAATGCATGTTTTGTTTGCACTCCGTTGTGCCAAAAACTGATGTCAGTATGGCATACACCACAGCCAGCTACTTTAACCAACGCTTCACCGTCTTTTAATACAGGTATGGATTGCTCAATGAGGGTAAACTCCTTGTTGAGCGCAGTCATCTGCCATTTATATATTTTCTGGTTTGTCATCATTATATATTTACGTTCTCAAATAATATTGCGTTTCCTTGTCCGCCACCAATACAGGCAGAAGCAATTCCGTATTTTACTTTTCTGAAGTTCATCTCCCTTGAGAGGGTAAGTGATAATCTTAGGCCGCTTGCCGCGAGTGGGTGCCCAAAAGCAATTGCACCGCCATTAACGTTACATATATTTCTATCCAGGCCGAGCTCTCTTTCGCAGCCAATGAATTGTGCGGCAAAGGCTTCGTTTATTTCTATAAGGCCAATATCACTAATTTTCAATCCGGTCATTTCAAGCAAAGTTCTTATTGCAGGAACTGGGCCTAATCCCATTACTCCAGGGTCAAGAGCGCTTGTTGCAGACGCAACAACTCTGGTAAGTGGTTTAAGACTATTTGCGGAAATAAATGATTTGTTAGCTACTATTGCAGCGGCGGCGCCATCAACTATTCCGCTGGAGTTTGCCGCAGTTTGCACCCCATCCTTCTCAAATGTTGTTGGTAGTTTTGCCAAATCTTCGATTGAGGATGCCCTTATATTTTCATCGGTGACAAAATCTGTTACTTTTTTCGGGAGAGATACTTTCCTTGGTTTCAACCCATCCGCTTCAAATACAGTAGAATTAAGTGGAATGATCTCATCTTTAAAATAGCCTTTTTGTATTGCTGCAATAGCGCGGTCAACGGAAATTTTCGCGAATTCATCCGTGTCTTTTCTTGTGACTTTATATTGGCGGGCGACATTCTCTGCTGTACAACCCATTGGTACCGCAGAGGTATCATTTAATGCCTCCCAAAGAAAGTCTTTAAATTCCACGCGCCCAAGTGCATACCCCATTCTATTACCATAGCTCACGGTTGGCGATAGAGACATGTTTTCTGTACCACCACAAAGTGTAACATCAGCCTTACCAAGGGTTATCTGGTCGGCTCCGGCAATAATAGTTTCAAAACCTGAACCACATATACGCTGCAACATTACTGCAGGAATTGTTTGTGGAACACCTGAGTACAGGCCCACATGGCGTGGCAGAAAATAAGTATCGTATGAACTTTGCCCGATGTTGGCCATCATTACCTGGTCAATATCATTAGGAGATATACCTGATCTTTCCATAGCAGCCTTGCAGGCATATATGCCAAGATCAGTAGGGGAAACATTTGCAAGCGTACCACATAACTTACCAAATGGAGTGCGAGCACCATTAACTAAATAAATGTCATCATAAATTATTCCAAAACCTTTTTCTTTATTATGATATGCTTTCATATTTATAGTTTAAATAACGCTGGTGGTTGTTTCGATCTCCGGTATCTTCTCTGTATTAATATGCAACCAATTTTGCTTTGCAATAACTGCGGCTCCATATGAAACCATATATTGCGGCTGCTCGACTAACTTGATTTCTTTATTGAACTTCTGGGCAAGAATTGTACTTAAATATGGATGATATGCAATTACTCCACCAATCATATAGGTGGGTAAATTAGGTGCCATCTTCATCTTAGCTACTTTATTAGCTATTGAAATATAGATACCCCTAGCGATATCCTGAACCGGCATGCCATCAAAAACCCAGTTCATTATTTCTGTTTTGGCAAATACAGTACAGAAACTATTCAGTTCTTTATCATATTCAGAGTTTGCGGCAAAGCTGCTCATGTCTGAGTCGTTTATGCCTGCCCGCTCTGCTATCTCTGATAAGAAAGCACCTGTACCTGCTGCACATTTATCATTCATGTAAAAATTGGCAACATGGTTTTCCACATCGCATTGTATTATCTTAATGTCTTCACCACCAATGTCAATAATGTTCTTTGATCCTTTGTGATATTCAGAAAGACCAGCAGCAGCACAGTTGATCTCTGTTTTTATTATATCAGTATCAGTAAAGTGTTTTCTACCATAACCAGTTGCGCAGCTATATTTAATATTGAAAACTCCATGAATTGCATGTAGTACTGCTTTCATGGCATGTCGATCTTTATTTAATGTTTGTACTAAGTATCTAAAAATAGGCAGTCCGGTTTCATCTATGACTGTAAACTTACTGTATGCAGATCCCAGGTCGATTCCTAAAAAACAATTTGATTGTTTGTAGTAAAGCGAAGACCTGTCCTTATCTACAAGCCCTTTGTTTATTATCTTTTTGTTCACCTCACCTGTTACCCCAGGCATCCTAGATAGTACATTCTTGTTCGTCATGGCCTTTACCATATTGGTAAAAGATAAGTTGAGCGATGTTTTCACATAATGTTTCTTGCCATACTCAACAATTTTGCCATTGAAATAGTCTATTTCAGTTTGACGGTTGTTGATAATGTCTATTGCCAGTGAAGGGAAGTGATCGCCACCTGCTTTCAAATAGCGCATACATTTTCGCACAAAATCGTCGGGAAATCTTATCTTTTCTTTCTCAGCTACCTCTATCCCCTCATTTATAATCTGTTCTATCAGTTCCACTGTATCAGCATCAGCTACCGCTTCGGCCATGGTCAATCGACCAACACCGCATAATGCACTTAGTGATGCATTGAGTATTGTCTTTTCCCAAGACCTCTTCACTAACTCAAATGAATCAATATGCTCTGTTGTGAAATCAACCTTATTTAACGTTTCTGCAAACAATTTTGCCTGTGGTGCTCTGTTATCGTCAACAGGGCCAATATAATTTGGAGGGTTGAAAAAAGACACTCTTACTGTATTGGATGAAACCGTATTTCCAGAATAATTAATGATCATGCTCATGATCTTTGATTCCCCGAATGCTGGGATCAATAGATTTTCCACATCAATTCCATTTTGTGCAGCAATCACAGATAACTTTTCAGACTTGAGTATCTCTGCTTCTTTTGCTGCGCTGGCTGTGTGGTAAGACTTCAGTGAGAAAACAAGGTAGTCCAGATCTAGCGGAGCCATATCACTGAATGCACTGTATACTTTGTCAAATCGCGTGGTAGATTGATACACGTTCTGCAGCACTATCCCTTCTTCCCTTATCTTTTTTAGTTTGAATTCATCTTTATCACAAATAGCCACATCGCACCCTGCCTCTGCTAATTTCACTGCAAGTATCATACCCACCGGGCCCATGCCAATAATTCCTACTCTTATTTTTTCTACCTCTTTCATTTATATATTTAAAGAAGGTTATAAATTTTGTGCAAAACTTATCGATATACTTCACTCTTTTTAACTAAAATTCATATTAAATACTTCCTCTTTAACCGGTATTTTTTCACCAAACAAATTCTTTAGATGGTCTTTATATATTTTGATCACATTTGCCGGAATTATATTCAGGTCCGGTGTTAACGTACCGTCAGTTAGAGATAATTCTGAATTGACGATAACCGCTGAATTAATTTTTGCATAACCGGGCAACAACTTCAAATTGATGGTATGCATACAACCCGAAAGGCATTTACCTAATTCCTTTAGGTTGCGAGGGCAAAAACAACCTTCTTCAGGTGATATTTCATAATCCGGATTAGAGAATAATGCTTTATTTGGGAAAATCATAGCAACAAGATATTTCCCGTCTTTTACTGCTAAGGCCACGTGGTGTACGTAATGACAAATCCTACCGATCTCTTTCTCCAGCTTCTCAGGTTCAACCAACTGCCCGTTTGGAAGTTTTAATACTTTATCATCAATTGAAGTAAACACGTTCATACCGATTATATTTTATACTTAAACGTAAACTTTCGAACCCTCTATCTGCTCTATAAACGTTTCAATTTTAGTGATACTTTGCCCCTCTGAATAAAACCTGAGATCACACAAGTCACCTTCTATAACGAGGGTAGGTATTCCAAGCGACTCTCTAATACGTTGTGGCATTCCGAAGCGTGAGTTAGAATTATTGGCACAAGTTTTGGCATCATGGAATATTAAACCATCAACATTGAAATCCCTGATAAGTCCAGACAATATCCTTTCTTTGGCACTTTCACTCCGGTTGATAAATATCTCTGTGTATGCCAGAGCGGAAGATTCAAAAGGGTTTCTTTCATCAAATGCATCAAACACCCAACTGTTGCAATATGTTGATGCAACAATGGCAGCCTTGTTTTGAATAAACAACTCGGAAAGTGGCCTTAGCTTGCCCCATATAGGCATACCATCCCAATAAATCCGGCATTTTTCTTCTTCTAAAAAACCTATTCCTTTAGCAACATTACCTTTCAATTCTTCGAGTAGTATCTTGTAGTAGTCTTTAGCTATTTGCGTGCCGCGTAATACTACGATAGGACCCATATGAATAGTTGCATCAAAGAAGCTAATTGGCGCCGGAGTAGCCCTGGCAGTCCATAGCACCTCTTTCCATAAATCAGTGGCCTCTTTACTTAATCTCAATGTTTCCCGGAACTTGTCGATATCAAATTTCTTACCACTTACGTGTTCAAGTATGGGTATCATATTTTTAAACTGCGTAGCGACATCATTTATTTCTTCCTGCTTTACTTCATCCAAATGCCGTGGAGGGCAGATACCTATAACAGGGCAATTCATCTCTTTGCCGAAATAATTAAACCAATCTTGTACTTCGCGGCACTGGTTAGTATTGTAAACAATGACGCTTGGTATTGGCGGGCCATCAAGACCATAGTGCTTAGTAAGCGGTGTCTCCTTCTTTAGATAAGAGCCTATGTCGGCTGTAAGGTAGGAACAGATATCATTAGAATATCCAAGCTTAGCGGTTTCAGGTATACAATCACCAGCAGTGCGAGATGTGCCTAATAATGCACCATGATTCTCCGGAAAATGTACTTCAAAACCAAAAGAGCGTAACAATTCAGCTGGCCCCACACTTGTACACCATGCGTATTTTTTAGTTTTATCTTTCATCCCAAGGAAATAATTTCCCATTATTTCCTTTAATGGTTTTGCCGCCTCAATTTTATACATAAGTTAGCCGGTTTTAGTCAATTTTTATTCTTGCATCTACTACAAATACTTTGTCATTTACTGCTATGATGGGGTTCATATCCATTTCCGTAATCATCGGGAAGTCAGTTACTAATTTTGATACTCTTTGTATTATCTCTATAATCATTTCTTTATTGATCCCTTTCTCACCTCTCACTCCATCAAGCAGCTTTGCAGCTTTTATAGATGATAGCATTTCACTTGCTTCCAGTTGTGTAACAGGTGCAATTTTAAACACCACATCTTTCAATACTTCAACATAAATACCGCCTAGGCCGAACATTACCAAGTGACCTAAGCCCGGCTTGGTGCTTACTCCGGCAATGAGCTCTTTACCCCCAGGCATAAATTTCTGTACAAGGAATTTTAGGTTCTTGTCTCCGAATTTGTCTTTCATTCTATTGCCTGCCTCCTTCACTTCCTTAGCGCTTTTCAGGTTAATGACTACACCACCCATATCACTTTTATGCACAATAGCTGAAGACTCAGCTTTAAGTACCACCGGGTATCCTATGTTACCTGCGGCGTTCTCGGCCTCTTCTACATCGTTTGCCAGCCACCATTTGGCAACAGGTATGCCATATGCTGCAAGCAATTCATATACTCTATCGGCAGCGAGGTAACTCTTACCTTCTTTTTTTGCTTGTGTGAGTATTGCGCCTGCTACTTTACTGTTGACCTCAGGGAAAGATTCGGGACTGCCTATTTCTCTGGAACGTATCTTACTATAACGATACAACGCACCCAACGCTTTTGCTGCTGTAGTAGGGAAACTATAACAGGGTACACCACCATCTTTAAGTATTCTTGCAGTTTCATGGAATCGTTCAAGGCTCATATTAGTCATGAAATTGCAAATGATGGGCTTTTTCTTTAGCTGACTTACTTCTACAATATTTCGTGCTACATCTTCGGTATCGGTAAAAGGTGCGGTAACAAAATTGATGTAAATAGAATCAATCTGATCTTCATCCATAAGCACATCGAGAGCGCTTCTGAAGTGCTGACCGCCGCCGGTAGCTACTACATCTATAGGGTTGCCTATGGTTGCTTCGGGCAACATGGCTTGCTGCAATACAGCTTTTGCTTTTTCTGAGAGCGGAGGTAATTGAAGCCCCGAATTCACCAATTCATCAGTAGCAATAACTGCGGGGCCACCAGTATTGGTAATAATGCCTACCCTGTTTCCATTAGGTATAGGTTGTGCAGCAAATGCCATTGCTACCTGACATAATTCCTCTTCGTTATTAAATGCCAGAATTCCTGTTTTTTCAAAAATCAGCTCTGTGGAAATATCTACGCCAGCAAGAGAACCGGTATGTGATGCTGCTGCTTTTGCGCCTTCTTCAGTACGGCCTGCTTTCATAGCAAGTATCGGCTTCTTTTTAGTAACCGATTTTGCGACTTCCATAAATTCTAATGGATTTGAAAGCCCTTCTGTATAGAGTATTATTGCTTTGGTGCTGTCATCGTCGCCATAATATTTTATTACATCCGAGATAGATACATCGCAAGCATTACCATTAGATGCATAAAGCCGCATACCAATATCAAGGTCGAAAAGGCTCTGCATAATAAATGCCCCGACGCCGCCGCTAAGGGCTACTATAGATACGTTCCCTGGCTTTGGAAATGTGAATGTAAAGTCGCAATATGCTTTGTATTGAGGATCAGTATTAATGATGCCCTGGCAGTTAGGGCCAAATACCCTGATGCCATATTCATTTGCAATAGCAAGGAATTCGGTTTGCAGAGCAACACCTTCTTCGCCCATTTCACTAAATCCAGCCGAATTAATAATTACTGCTTTTATCCCCTTTTCTCCGCATTCTTTAATTACTTGCGGCACAAATTTGGCGGGTATAATAACATGGGCTAAATCTATATTATCAGGCACATCAAAAATAGTTTGGTATGCTTTCAAGCCTCTAATTTCATCTACTTTTGGATTAATGGGGTATATTTTTCCTGTATAACCATAATGTAGCAGGTTTTTGATAATGACATTACCTATTGATAAGTCTTTCTGTGATGCGCCTATAATTGCAATTGACCTTGGTTTGAAAAGGGCATCCAGTTCATGGATTGTTTTTTTGACCTGGCCGAGCGTTGCAGTTTCCATTTTATTCAGTTTAAGCGATTACTGCTTGTTTGTCCTTTAGTTTGAAATGGCGGTATCCTCCCCACAATGCAGCCCCAATGCAGCCAGCATAAATAGAATCAGGGTGTGCTTTTATAACAAATTTCTTAGTGCCTTCTTTTAACGTCTCATCAATAGCTTGAATCATTCCTTTATTTAACGCCATGCCACCTGTAAGCACTATAGGCGATTCTGCCTTTAGAGAGCCTAATAGTTTGATAACACGCGATGCAATTGATAGGTGAATGCCTTTGATGATATCCGGTGTTTTAATGCCACGCGATACCATGTTAATAACATCAGTTTCGGCAAGAACGGCACATATGCCGGAAGATATCTCAGGGTTTGCTGCCTGAAGTGACACTTCACCTACTTCTTCAATACTCAAACCCAGATAGCGAGATATATTCTCAAGGAATTGCCCTGACCCAGATGCACATTGGCCTGTCATCTTATAATCTTCTACACGCGCGCCTTCATTTATGCGTATGCAACGTACATACAAGGCTCCGAGATCAACAACTGTTCGGGCTTCCGGATAAAAGAAGTGTGCACCCCGTGCATGCGTAGTCATGCCGTAGAAATGTCCACGTTTGCGTTTTACAAGATCTCCCTCACCAGTAGATGCGAGATAAGCAATATCTTCATATTTGAGGTTGTTTTTATCGAGCATTATCTGGACCATCTCATCTGCAACCTGCGTAGGATTACGTTTGCGGATCTTTTCTGTATGCTTGTCTATCATTTTGGGGTTGTCGGAATATTCCATCAATACCAGTTTAATGAAATTACTACCTACATCTATTCCCATTGTATAAACTGTCTCTTGCATAATATATATTTTAGGGCAATGATTATAAAATTTAGTTAAGCCATTACTTTTTTAGCATTTGGTAAATCAGCTTTAATATTTCTTCTTGCAAACATTGCACCACCCAGTGCGCCCATGAATATGGAATCTGTGTGGATATTTATTTTGATATTGTCGCCATAATTTTCTTTTACCAACTGTGCGAGATATTTGATTACAGCCTGATTTCTTGCAACGCCTCCAGTAAATGTAAATTCATTAAATACACCACCAGATCTTGCGATAAGTGACATGGCCCTCATGATAATTGCTTTATGCAAACCGCCCAAAATGTCAGCTCTTTTTTCACCCATATTGGTAAGCTCACGCAATTCAGCCCCGGCAAATACAGTGCACGTGGAGCAGATGGTCACCTCTTTTTCGGCCTGCATAGCGAGTGGGCCCAATTCATTAAGTGAAATACTCATTTCGTCTGCGATATAACCAAGATACCTGCCACAGCCCGCGGCGCAACGGTCGTTCATCTGAAAACTGGTCACAAGGCCATATTTATCTACCTGTATTGCTTTTGTATCCTGTCCACCAATATCCAATACAGTTCGCGTTTCAGGGAATACCGCATGGGCACCAAAGGCATGACATAAAATTTCAGAACGTATACACTCCTGAGGGAATGGCAGCAATGCCCTACCATATCCGGTACCAGTCATGTTTTCTATATTGAATTCAAGGTTGGCTACTTCATCAATGCGCTCGCGTAATGATTCCGATACATTTTTGAAATCACCTTTCAGCAGATACATTTCGGCATCAAAGCTCTTGTCTGCTTCTATCGGTATATTCTCTGATTGATCGGGCAGGTTCTCATATTTTTCCTTGAGCAGGTCCATTGCTTGTGTAATCAGAGACTCAAATTCAAAATTCACAACTTCATTTTCCGCTGCCGTAATACTTTTATCCCATATCGTCATCAATGGCTCGAAAAGTGAAATATCGAATTTGCCCACTTCTTCATTATATTTTTCGGATACGATATCACGGAAGAATTGGTTTTTGTCGCCCAGATTCTCGTATATATATTGGTACTTTATCTTTGGTTTAATAGCCTTGCGAATCAACCTTAAATGATCGATCATAATTAATCGCCGTTCTCCTTCAAAGTGATTATAGCATGTTTTTAGTAATTCATCACCAAGTTTATCAATACGTACTTTGAATTGTTCGTATTGGAATACGCTCTCAAGATCTGCAACATATTTCCGGTACTGTGGTTTGGCTTCTATTTCCTTAGCCAGGTTCCTTTTCAGAATAGAAAAACGTGCATTGTAAACAGCTTCCATCCTTGCTATGTCTGCTGCAACAGAATAGTTGGCACGGGTGTTTGTAATACCCCTACCAATAATTTCATCCTGCTCATTGATTATTACTGCTTTTGATGTGGTGGACCCAAGGT
The DNA here is from genome assembly GCA_903882965.1 of uncultured Bacteroidota bacterium. Classification (GTDB taxonomy): domain Bacteria; phylum Bacteroidota; class Bacteroidia; order Chitinophagales; family Chitinophagaceae; genus Nemorincola. Next base: position 7,809 of record CAIRZD010000244.1, on the reverse strand, counting down.
CAATACCTAAGTAGTATTTGTTCATTATATTTGTTTTTCTTCATTAATAAATCATGCAGATACTTCTTCCTGTGCCAGGATTACTTTTCTTTGACCGAGCATCTGGAAATATGACTCTAACCTGTTTTTGATATTTGCATAAGAGAAGTAGCGTGGGTCAACAAGGTCACTTTCTATGAAGCCAACCGGGATGCCACAACGTTGTTCTACTTCACGCATCATCAATAATTGCCCTGCAGAAAATGAATTGCAACTTTTTATGGAATTGATAAGGAAGCCATCTGCCTTATATTCCTTTATATAATGTTCTATAAGATCTACGCGTTGTGGTAAATTGAGATTCGTGTAACAACCCATACAATATTTAGCAAGGCTTTCCAATGGTTTGCCTGGTTCATGTCTGAAACCCTGATCGTATAGGCCGCCTACTTTTGTATAGGTTGATGCAACTATTACTGCTCCCATATCATAGAATATTTTCCAGAACTCCCTGAAGTTTGTCCAGTTTGGAGGGCCTTCGACAACCAATCTAAATTTCTCCTCCTTCATTTCTCCTTCAGGTGTTACAGGAGATAATCCAAGGTTCATTCTTTCAGTTACTTCTTTCAATAATTCTTCATAGTACAATACGGCTTCTTCGGTACCTCGGAATGCTGTATTCAAAGGCCCCATGTAATATACCCCCGCGAAATATGAATCAATTGGCGACGGCCTGTTTTTAGCTGTTTCCAAAACCTTTACCCACAAGTCTTCCGCCTTTGCCGCATTGCCCAGCATTTTTTCAAGACGGCTATAATCCAGTTTTTTACCTGCTACCTTTTCCATTTTTGGTATCACATCTTCCTGCATCTGCTTTACCATATACTTTACCTGATCTTCGGTTATGACGCCATCTTCCTGGTAAGGTGTGTGCAGCATCGCAATTTCTACTCCAGGATATAGTCTCTCAAGGTTTTCGAACCATTTCAGGAATGTGAAGCAACCTGTATAGCTTAGCAGTAAGAGATCTGGCTCCGGTAGTTTTTCACCTGTGGGGCCAATGTTGCCATTAAGCATCATGCCAATATCACATTTTACATAAGTGCACACATCTTCAGAAAACCCCAATTTTTCTGCGTCTTTGATATACCCACCTGATTTCTTGCGCATGCCGGATTGTAACGCATTGATCTCCGGGTATACAGGAAGCATATCCATCGCAAGTATCAATTCTGTAAGGTTGCCGGGTACAAATGTGTATACCACTTTCTTCCCATTCTTTTTGGCATTACTCAATTCAGTAAACAAGTTTGCTAACATGTCTTTCTGAATTACCATGCTTCTTTCCTTGATTGCTTCTTTCGGGTCGCTCATTTTAATATATTATTAGGTTGAGAAAGCTTTAAATATTTATTATACCCATAATTTTATTGAATCTGAGAATGTTCCGGCTTGTTCTTTTATTACTTTGAACTGGCCAGTATTTTCGTGGAATTGGAAATTGATATGTGCTATCCCAGCTTCATCACAGGCTTTCTGTAATTCAGGCCTATCGAGCAATGCGGGGTCGCAGAAACTTGCTGCGCAAAATATCACACCATCTGCATTTCTTTTGCGCACCTGTTTTACCAATCGTGCGCTTCGCGGGTTTCCTACATCATACACGGCGGAAGATGGTGCACTTTTTTGTAAGAACGCGTCAACAAGCGCATTTACGGGATCATGGGTAGTATTATCAATATTGCCTTGTATCCACCTTGAGCCCAGCATGAAATCATCATCAACTATATAGCATCCTGCCATTTCAATTGATTTGATGAGGCCAATCGGAGGTTGTTCACAAAACGAACCTGAAACAATTACCCTGATATTATCCATTGGCTCACCAAAATCTTCATTTATGAGTCCAACTATTTCTTCCAATATCTCATTATGTTTCTCTACGTTTATTACCATTCCTGCTCTTATAATATGGTAAACATCAACAGCCGATAAACGCCACGGAAACTCTTGCCTTATATCATATATCTGTTCAATGAGCTCACGATTTCGGTTATATAACGCTATCGACGCATTGAGATGTGAAGTAATGATCTTCATGTCATTGATCTTAAACATATCCTCAATGATCGTTTCAATCAATTCCCTGTAAAAGGTTCCGCCGATATGTTTTTCGAAATTTTGTGGATAATCGAAATAACGTGTGAATTTTCCTTTTTTTGCCAGTTTGAACATACCGCTAAGGTTCCGCACACAATCACAAATAGATGGGAATAGAAACCCATCGAAATTATTAAGATTATCATCAAGGGCCATTTCAATTACTCCACGAGGCAGATGGCATATATATGATTGATAGTATGCATCCCCTTTAATAATTTGCTTGCGGTCTCCTACGCCCATAATGCCTACAGGCATTGCATTTGCAGCATGGATTATTTCTCTGGGAACGTAAATGGGCAGATAACCCACGAGCAATCTATACCTTGATTTGGCCTTCCATTGTTTTGCGTATGTAAAATCGAGGTCGAACGCAAGTGTTTTGCATTCATCTAACAAGGAGGTCAAGCGTTCTGCTGCTTGTATCATTTTGTGGAGTTTTATTCTTAATGTCTGGTAATTCAGGCTATTAATTATTCCACAATTTCCAATAAGCAAAATTGATAAAACATGATTACAGTCACAAAATTCATTGATTATTATCAGGTATTCCTTTTTGAAACATGATTTAATTGCATCTGATATTTCATTACTAACAGTATTCAATTGATTTCTTAATTCCTGAATTTTAATGACCATAATGCCGGAAAATGAAAAAACTGTTTGTGTTATTCTTTCTGGAGGGGCATCCTCAAGAATGAAGATGCATAAGGCATTGCTTAAAATTTCAGAGGAAAAAAATTTTCTACAGCATATAATAGATGTATATCAGAAAGCAGGGATAGACAAAATATTTGTTGTCAAAAATTCTAATATTGATATTATCGAAATGGGTATAGACCCTTTAAGGGTCAGTATTATAGATAATTACTACCCAGACAGAGGTAGGATCTATTCGCTTCAACTGGGATTGAATAAAACTCCAAATGCCAATTATTGTTTTATACAAAATATTGACAACCCGCTTATCTCAGTAGACCTGCTATCAAGTTTATATTCAGTACGAACAAAAGCGGACTATATATCACCAGAGTACAATAACATCGGTGGTCACCCTATTATTATATCATCGTCGGTTATCAAAAATATTACTTCGTCATCAACTGATCAGCAGCATACATTACGTGATATATTACAACCACACAGCAGGCATATATTAGTTACCAACGATGAGGGGTGTATAATGAATATCAATCTCCCGTCTGATTATAATAAGGTGATCTTAACCATGAATAAAAACCATGTAGTGCCGTGACCGATGTATTTGAAAAGATTGTTGATAGCAGGAGAAATAACTGTGAATTTGCTATTTGCATAATAACAGGTACTAAAGGATCTGTACCACGCGCTGTTGGTGCTAAAATGCTTGTGTACCCAGATGGGAGCATATTTGGAACAATTGGTGGCGGGCGAATTGAGAAGAAAGTAATTGAAGATGCATTGGGAGTATTGAAAGATAACAAACCCACCTTTTTGCATTACGATCTGCTCAAACAATTGCAAATGTGCTGCGGCGGTAGTATAGAAGTATATATAGAACCGGTAATGAAGAAGAACAAACTATACATTTTCGGGGCAGGCCACACGGGTTATGCACTTGCCAGGAGATCTGTGGATTTTGATTTTGAGATAACTATTATTGATGATCGTAAGGAATATATAAATGAAGTAAACCTTACTGGTATCAGCAAGATATTTGGCCCATATGAGGAGGTGTTAGCCACGCTTACATTCGACGAGCGAACTTATATAACAATCATGACCTATAGCCATCCTCATGACCGGGAGATACTTTCATTTTGTATCAAGAAACCATATGCATACATTGGCATGATGGGCAGCATGCGAAAAGTGGAAGTGACCAAAAAGATATTTATAGAAGCAGGTATTGGTACACCTGAAGAGTTGTCGAATGTGAATATGCCAATGGGCATAGAGATTGGTGCCGATGGCCCAGAAGAAATTTCAATAAGTATACTGGCAAAATTACTTTCAGTAAAGAATAAAAAACAAAAAAAATGAATAACAAGCCAATAGCAATCGTTACAGGTGCTGCAAAAGGTATAGGCAAAGCAATATCCGGAAAACTCGTGCAGGATGGGTTTTACGTAGTTGCAGTAGACTTGGATCCGGATGGAGCTATATCGCTCGTTAATGAGTGTGGTAAAGGTTACGGCGAATATAGGATAATGAATATTTGTGAGGAAGCACAAGTGAAAGAATTGTTTGCAAGTGTTATTACAAAGTGTGGTAAGATCAGCGCAGTTGTAAATAACGCAGGTATCATAAGAGACAATATGATATGGAATATGAGTTTGGCAGATTTTGATGCAGTAATAAATGTGAACCTGAAAGGAACATGGTTGATGTGCCGCGAGGCTGCGATTACTATGAAGGAACACAAACAGGGCAAAATAGTAAATATTGCATCCCGTGCATGGCTTGGCAACCGTGGGCAAAGTAATTATTCGGCATCTAAAGCGGGGGTTGTAGCACTCACCCGGGTACTAGCGTTGGAGCTTGGGAAATATAATGTTAGCGTAAATGCTGTAGCTCCAGGCTTGATAGATACCCCGCTTACACAGAAATTAGAAGCATCAGTATTGCAGAAGTTAATTGAAGCCCAACCATCGAAGTCAATGGGTAGCCCATACGATGTGGCAAATGTGGTTGCGTTTCTTGCATCAGGTAATACGCAATTCATAACAGGGCAAACAATTTATGTAGACGGTGGAAAAAGCATTGGGGCAAACATGTAACTAAAATTCTTAACAATGATTAATTCATTAAAAGTACTTTTTGAAGAGCATGACATTATTTCTGAAGCAGTAGACATTGCGAGAAATGCAAAAAAATGATTGGAATAAACAATGCAGAATATGAATCGACGATCAGCGAGATCATTCGTTTTTTCAGAGTTTATGCAGATCAATACCATCACCATAAAGAAGAGGAGATACTTTTCCCAGAAATGGCTAAAAAGAATGAACTATTAGCAGAGGGAATTTTGGCTAAAATGTATGACAATCATGCCTATTTCAGGGAGCTTATTCAAGCTATTGAAGCTGATCTTGCGCAGCAAAAATATGTAGATGCGTCATTGAAAATAGATGAATATACTGGTGCATTATTAGATCATATTGCAGTAGAGAATGAGGAGTTATTCCAGACAGCCTATAGTATATTCACAGAAGATGAACTCGAAAATATCTGTTACAGATTTATGGACCTGGACCGCGATTTGGGCGAAATGAAGAAGAAGGATTTTATCGATGTCTTAAAACAGATCAATAACCAATTGGTATAATGGATTTCGTGGCCAAATAGAAAAATGGGGCTCTCTACAGAGCCCCATTTTATAACAAGCCATCATTCACTATTTTTATAAGATCGTCCATGTTTTATCTCCCGATAGTATTTTATCAAGGGGTGTCTTTCCTTTGCGTGTAATAAGTTCATCTATTTGTTCTTGCATAGAGACTTCATAAGTAGAACGGTTTTCTGAATACATAACACCAAATGGCCTTGGGAATTCAACTCCATTATAGTGCGTATCAAAGAAGCTGGCTATAATGTGGGCTTTGATCTTATCATGCTCATCATGTATCCATAGGTCATTTGCTGATAAACCTTCTTCTTTTAGATTTACAATCACAGGCATTGTACCATCTAGCTTTATACCCTTGTCATTATCGTTGCCGAATAATAGTGGTTTACCATGTTCCAGAAATATCACTTTTTCTTTTTTAGTTTCTTTTTCAGAAAATGCGAAGAATGTGCCATCATTAAATACAGGGCAATTCTGGTAAATCTCTACAAATGAAGTACCCTTGTGGTCGTTTGCACGTTTCAGTACCATTTGCATATGTTTAGGATCACGATCCATTGAACGTGCTACGAAACTGCATTTGGCTCCCAACGCTAATTCGCTGGGATTGAATGGCTCCTCTACAGATCCGTATGGCGTGGATTTTGCAACTTTACCCTTTTCGGAAGTAGGGGAATATTGCCCTTTTGTTAAGCCATATATCTGGTTGTTGAACACAAGGTAATTAACATCAAAATTTTTACGCATCAAGTGTATAAAATGATTACCGCCAATAGAAAGTGCATCTCCATCTCCGGATATTATCCATACACTTAAATTGGGGTTTGCAGCCTTAACGCCTGATGCTATTGCCGCAGCCCGCCCGTGAATACTGTGCATTCCGTACGTATCCATGTAGTATGTAAATCGTGCCGCGCAGCCTATGCCTGAAATGAATACGATATCTTCTTTCGGTATGCCAAAATCAGGAAATACAGTTTGAACTTGTTTCAGGGTAGAGTAATCTCCACATCCCGGACACCATTTTACTTCCTGGTTTGATGCAAAATCTTTTGCTGTAAGTTTTGGCGATACTTCCTGTTCTGCTATTGTGGTCATTAGAAATGCTATTTAAGAGTTTCGAGTATCTTGTTTTTCAATTCACTTGTGGTGAAGGGTTGTCCCTGCACTTTTGAGAAGCCTGTAGCCGGTAATAAATATTTAGCCCTTATCAGTTGTATCAACTGCCCACAGTTCATTTCAGGCACCAGTATTTTATCATACCCACTCAGTAATTCACCAAGATTTTTGGGAAAAGGGTTAAGATGTGTCAGGTGTACATGAGATACATCGTAACCTTCGGTGATCAGGTCAAGAACAACCGTTTTGATAACACCAAATGTAGATCCCCAGCCTAATACCACCAGTTTGCCCTTGTCTTTACCACTATCCGGCTTTGCAAGCGGGATATACTCAGCCATTTTCTCAACTTTTTCGGCACGCAATTTTGTCATCACCCCATGGTTTTTTGCATCATAAGATACATTGCCAGTCTCGTTTTGCTTTTCCAGACCACCTATGCGATGTATAAGGTCTTTTGTACCTGGCTTCACCCATGGACGAACTAATTTTTCATCACGCTTATACGGTAAGAATGCACCATCTGGGTTATTATTCTCGGTAATGAATTTAACTTTAAATGGTTTCAAATCTGAAGCTGAAGGGAATCGCCATGGCTCGGAACCATTCGCGATGTACCCATCTGTAAGACAGATAACCGGGGTCATGTGCTCTACTGCTATACGTGATGCCTCAACAACTGCATTGAAACAATCGGCTGGTGAATATGCGGCAACTATTGGCAACGGACCTTCCCCGTGCCTGCCATACATGGCTTGCATCAGGTCGCTTTGTTCGGTTTTTGTTGGCAAACCAGTAGATGGGCCGCCACGTTGTACATTTACAATTACCAAAGGAATTTCAAGAATAGTAGCCAGACCGATTGCTTCTGTTTTTAATGACATGCCGGGGCCTGAAGTAGTTGTAACGCCAAGTACCCCTGCGTAAGATGCCCCTATAGCCGCGCAAACTGCCGCTATCTCATCTTCTGCCTGGAATGTCTTTACATTACTGGTCTTGTACTTTGAAAGTTCGTGTAGTATATCTGATGCCGGTGTAATTGGATAAGAACCCAGGAACAGAGGCAGACCGGATAATTCTGACGCAGCAACCAACCCTAATGCTGTTGCATGGTTACCTGATATATTTCTGTATACACCTTTTGGCAGGTTTGCCGGAGATACTTTGTAACGTGTAGTGAAGATCTCTGTATTATCACTGAAATTCCAGCCTGCTTTCAGCGT
>CAIRZD010000243.1 GCA_903882965.1 uncultured Bacteroidota bacterium | reverse complement strand
TATTTCCATAAGCACTATTTTTGGTGAGTAGAAATTGCTTTAGCATGTCGCATTGCTTGACAATTCCAGCAGCCATTTCATTTTCATTAAATCCTTGTTCTTTTAGCATGGCATTATATTTTTTATTAGCTGTTTCGCTGCTTGTATTGAATCTGCCATTGTTAAATAACCAAAATCGGCACTGGACACCTTCATCACTTCTTCTAAATCGCACCAGTTATCTCCGATTGCTGCCTCTACCTGTAGGGGTACGTATGCTTTGCACCAGCGGCTTTTACTTAAAAATAGCCAGGGTACGGTAATCATTGTTTGCGCTATTTCTAGTATGCTCTCGGATAATCTATCATCATCAGGTAAATAGAAACTTAAATCATCGTGAATCATTAAGGCTACTGTATATTTTTGCCCTAAAACATTCATTGCTGATAAAGTCATATCACTTGCTGTGCTCTGTGTTGTATGATTTAAAATTTCGGTGTAACTAGCTGGTGACCGTCTACGTTTACCGAATAGTGATTCGACATAGCCATGTTTCTTTTCAAAACTAAGTGTATCAGCCTGCCATATTTTTAATTGCTTATATTTAGAAAAAATCAGTGTCCGTAATTTTGCAATAGCGTCCACGGGTGCGCCGGTTGTTGCGGCTATTTTAGCATCGCCTGCTCCGTATAGTAATGCGAAAGTTCCGTTCTTAACCGGCCCACGCATATCTTTAGCACGAGCGTCCCCAAATAAGATTCTTGCATTATCTAAATGGATATCCCAATCATCCCATAGAGCTTTAACAAAATCAGGATCGGCCGTTATTACTCCAAATAACCTTGACTCAATCTGTCCAAAATCAAAACTGACGAGTTTAAATCCTGGTGGCGGTACAATAATACCCCTAACTTCTTTATGCTTGCGCTTAGGGAAGTTTTGTAAATTCGGATTATTGCTGCTCGTTCTACCCGTTACTGTTGCGGTAGTATTATAACCGCCATGTATTTTTCCGTCAACGAATATTTTATCGTCTAAACCTGTTACGTATGTACCATTTAGTTTTTGTATCCCCCTAAGTTCGAGGAGTAGTGCAGCTACGGGATCGCTGTGCTCTTCTACCAAAAATTCCAAGGCCTTAGCATCGACTGACCAGCCTTTTTTGGTTTTTTTAAGTAGTGTATATTTGCATTCGTCGACAAAATATCGTTGAATCTGATCTGGTGATGCGGGATTGAGATCAGCATTTCCAGTTTCAATTTTGATTTGTTTCACTAATTCACTCGCTTCTGCTGTTAAACGAATTGCCATTTCCTGTTGTTTATTCTTGTCAATAAAACAACCTAAAGCTTCTACCTTAACAAATGCTAATGCTGCTGGCAGCATTAAATTTGTGTAAAGATTGTTAAATACTTCATCGTTTAAAACTTCATCGTAAAAGTAAGCAAATAATTTGAGTGTGTACCAACTGTCTAACGCATTGTACTGTAGAACCTCTTGTACTGGATATTTTAATACATTTGTGACATCGATTGACCAATCAGATTTACCTAAATATTTCCACGCTGCTACCTTTAATTTTGACATGGATGGCC
>CAIRZD010000242.1 GCA_903882965.1 uncultured Bacteroidota bacterium | reverse complement strand
TCCAATAAAATATACCCGAAAGTATTATCAACCACGAATGACCTTATTTTTTGGCCTGTGGTGCTGTAGAGGACTAAGTTAGCCTGGTTTACGCCTTGGGGTAAAGTAAATGTAATTTTTACCTGTGTTGAAGATGGGTTAGGTAGAGGTTGTGTTTGGATGCCGTCTTTTGATTTTTCTACTTTAGCGACGCCTAAGCCATTGCCACTACAGGTGCTACAAGGGAGTGTACCCGGTAAGTTGTAAATAGCAACTCCAGTTGGTGTATTAACTACAGCCTGAAAACCTATACCAAGAGTATCAACATCATAAACTTTCATAGCGCGAGCATATAGGTTGAAATATGAAAAGGTTACATTTACGATTGAGTCAACAATAGCGCCAGTTTCGTTAATAATATAGATTTTCCCAGCCCCTCCTGTATTATTATAGTAACCCACAGCTACTTCTAATAATGGATCAGTGTTAAATAGGGTTTCAGATGGGTAATATATAAAAGCGATATAGGTGCTTCCGACTATATCGTAGTCAATAAAGGATCCTAAAACATAAGGACAAATTATTCTCTTCCAGAAACTGTAATCCAAATTATAAAAACTTACTGTATCTGTTCCAAACGTTGATAAAGCAGAATCCCTAACTGTAGGAGATACAACCATAATCTTTTTTTCCAGATAGGCTAAGGTTGACAATTTCTGATTGCGAGTTAGCTGGTCCATAAGAATGGGCCAATGTAATCTGTGCATTTGAAGAAATGCCTGAATAAAGCAATACAATAAGGATTATGATCTTTTTCATAAGAATATTTTGAATAAATTTATATAGAAGTTATGATTAAAGACATGAAAATCCGGTAAATGGTTGGCGGCTAATTTTTTACTTAATGGCAAAAACCTTACTTTTGCAGCGATTTTAGATCGTTTATATATAAAATTAATATGTCGGGACAACTTAAAGAGGTTCGTAATCGTATCAAGTCGGTAACGTCTACGCAGCAGATAACCAAGGCTATGAAGATGGTGAGTGCGGCAAAACTGCGCCGTGCACAGGATTCTATCATACAGATGCGCCCTTATACCAAGAAGCTACAGGAAATGCTGAGTAATATAGTAAGCAACGCATCGGCTGATGGCGGTATGCCACTTGCTGAAGAGCGTGCTGCTGAGCGTGTGCTGATGATACCTATTACCAGCGACCGGGGGCTTTGCGGTGGTTATAACTCTTATGTAATAAAGCTAACCCGCGAAACAATAAAGACCAAGTATGCTGCACAGGCTGCTAAAGGTAATGTTACCATTTTACCGATAGGCAAAAAAGGATATGAATACTTTTTGCGTAATAATTACAAACTGGTAGATACTTATTGGAGTATATTTTCTGACCTGTCATTTGATAATGTGCGTGAGGCAGCGCAATATGCTCAAAAAGCATTTCTGAATAAAGAATATGACCGTATAGAGCTGGTTTATAGCCAATTTAAGAACGCAGCAACGCAGGTGTTCATTGCCGAGCCATACTTACCAATACCAAAGACGCCGAAAACAACTGATAATAAAAAGAGTGTAGATTTTATTTTTGAGCCATCAATGGAGGTGTTGTTACAGGAACTGATGCCAAAAATATTGAATACCCAGGTTTACAAGGCAGTACTTGATGCCAATGCTTCAGAGCATGGCGCACGTATGACGGCTATGGATAAGGCGAGCGAAAATGCCAATGAACTGCTGAAATCGCTGAAGATAAGCTACAACCGGGCACGCCAGGCTGCAATTACTACCGAACTTACGGAGATAGTGAGTGGCGCAGCGGCATTGCAGGGGTAAACCTCTCCCCGGCCCTCTCTCCTTCGACAAGCTCAGGACAGGCTGAAGGAGCGGGTGAGGTCGAGTGAGTTAGGTACTAATTATTTTAGTTTAGAATTTTTTATACAGCCTTCGCCTTAAAGCGGAGGCTGTCTCTTTTTAGTTAACTTTGGCGGAGATGATGCAATTCTTTTTTAACCTCACCCTTGCTTTCAGGGCTATAAGGACAAACCGGTTACGGTCTGCTCTTACTATTGCTATCATTGGTATTGGTATCATGGCACTTGTGGGGATATTAACTGCTATTGAGGTGATGAAGGAGAGCGTTAATTCTAACTTCAGCAGTATGGGGGTTAATTCTTTCCAGATCATTAATGAAACCTTAAAGAAGAAGAGCCATAAAGGCCGGCGTATGTCGCGGGAAACGAACATCACTTATGATGAAGCCCGGGCTTTTCGCCAACGTTTTACTTTCCCCGGCCTTGTAGGTATTTCAGTAGACGGAACAGATGTAGCTGTTGTTCATTTCGGGTCTGAGAAAACAAATCCTAATGTTCATATAACCGGTGTTGATGAAACTTACCTTGATGCAACAGACACCAAGCTGGATGCGGGTCGTAATTTTTCTGTTTCGGAAATACAATCGGGGAGTTATACGTGTATTTTAGGGCATGGGGTGGCAAAAAAATTATTTAAGCGTGATGCGAATGCTGCCATAAACAAGGTAGTGTCGGTAGGTGATATAAAGTGCAGGGTGGTAGGCATTATGGAATCGAAGGGTGGCAGCATGGTAATGGATAATGATAATATGGTTATCATACCTTTGAATACAGCCAGGGCATTATATGGAGAGACTAATAGCTACCTGATATCGGTGATCGTTCCTGATGTAAAAATGAAAGATATAGCAGCGGAAGAAGCGGAGGGAATATTCAGGGTGGTGCGTAAACTACAACTGGGCGCGGCAAATAACTTTTCTATTACCCAAAACAATGACCTTGTAAATATCGTGATGGACGTAACAAAGTATATACGATGGGCCGCCCTGATCATAGCGGTCATAACATTATTTGGGTCGGTGATAGGATTGATGAATATAATGCTGGTATCAGTAGCAGAGCGGACACGTGAAATAGGTGTGAGCAAGGCATTAGGTGCACGCTCATCTACCATAAAAAGGCAATTCCTTACGGAGTCTATCATGATCAGCCTGATGGGCGGTGTAGCGGGTGTGATCATGGGTATGCTGATGGGTAACCTTGTTGGACTGTTTTTTAATGTAGGTTTTGTGGTGCCATGGTTATGGATAAGCCTTGGTGTGAGCCTTTGTGCTGTTGTGGGTGTTATTTCGGGTATATACCCTGCTATTAAAGCATCGAAGCTTGATCCGATAGTGGCATTGAGATATGAATAGGGGCCTCACCCCGGCCCTCTCCGAGGAGAGGGTGAGGTCAAATGAGCGCTATGTTTGTTCATTTTTTTGAATTTTTACTTTTGAGTTTACAATGAAGGGATTAGTATATAAATCTACGGGTAGCTGGTACCTGGTGCAGGATGAGGAAGGTAACTTCAGGGATGGGCGTATAAAGGGGAAGTTGAAGATAGATGAAGACATATCATCGACCAACCCGATAGCGGTTGGTGACCATGTGAAATTTGATACCGAAGATGAAGCCGCGAATACTGTTGTGATAAGAGAAATCACAGACCGGCATAATTATATAGTACGGGTATCGCCGCATAATAAAAATCAAAAGCACATTATTGCAGCAAACATTGACCTGGCGTTACTTATAACGTCCATTGCTGATCCGCGCACCTCGACGGGCTTTATAGACAGATTCCTGCTTACTTCGGAAGCGTATCATATCCCGGCCATAATTGTTGTGAATAAAATGGACCTGCTCAAAAAAAAGCATGAAGAAGTATTGCAACGCTGGAAGGAAATATATAGCATGGCCGGTTATGAAGTGTATGCAGTAACCGCTAATGATAAAAGAACCCTGGCAGATATTGAAACAAGGCTGGTAAATAAAACAACACTTTTCAGCGGGCATTCGGGAGTGGGTAAAAGCACTTTGATAAACCAGTTGATACCGGGTATAGATATAAAGACAAAAGTAGTGTCGGGGTGGAGCGGTAAAGGGCAGCATACAACAACGTTTGCAGAAATGTTTGACTTGCCGGCAGGCGGGAAGATCATTGATACTCCGGGTGTAAAAGAGTTTGGCCTTATTGATTTTGAGAAGGAAGAATTATCGCAATATTTTCCTGAGATGCGGGTTGTGCTTAAAGACTGTAAATTCAATAATTGCCTGCATATAAATGAGCCCGGCTGCGCTGTGAAGCAGGCCGTGATAGATAAAAGAATATCGGAAGAGCGGTATGTGAGTTATGTAGCGATATTGGAAAGTATAGAGAAGAAATGGTGAAGGGGGACTCTCCCCGGCCCTCTCCAAAGGAGCGGGTGAGGTCGAATGAAGGCTGTGGAAGATTGATAAGTTGGGAAAGAATTTACAAACGTTAATGTTATTTTTTGAAAAATAATTTATACTACAATGATCATATACAATGTTACCGTTAAAGTAGACAATGATGTTGCTGCGGCATGGGTGGAGTGGATGAAATCAGAACATATGGCTGATCTAATGAGTACCGGCTTATTTGTAGATTGCCGT
>CAIRZD010000241.1 GCA_903882965.1 uncultured Bacteroidota bacterium | reverse complement strand
TTTCACAGCATCTTTGAGCGCATCTTTTATCAGATCTTTTAGGGTGTCTTTTAAAATGTCTTTTATGAAATCACCTATTTCACTTTTTACACTTTCTGTGCCTTCTTTTTTACTGCCATCTACATGAGCAGCTTCTGCTTTAGATAGCTCGTCAATACCGGCAGCTGCTTTCTCTTCTTTTGATATCAGTGAGTTTATACTGTCGCCCAATGCATTCAGCTCGTTTATCACTGCATCAATAGCTGCAATTTCAGAATCCTTTGCAGACGATAACCGCAATGAGATATCTATTATATCTGACTGGGCATTATTTACTGATTCTATAGTTGCTCTAAATTCATCAAGTGCAATTGTGAAGCCCGCCACATCCCGCTCCAGGCGCACTAATACAACATCAAATGAGTTGATCTCATCCTGTGATTGCTCCAAGGCTTTCACATAATCGCCCAGCGCCTTTGCTAACACATTGATACTCGCAACGGGATCTGTAGTACTATCTGACTTTGCTGAATATATTGATGTAACATCCTGTGCTGCTCCTGTTGCGGTATTAGCAATACCGGGCATTATGGATGTTCTTTTATTTACAATCCCGGCATCATCACTGCCAACATCTTTTACCCGTTCCAATTCAAGTCCGTAATCCTGGGTTGCCTGTGCGAGTTGCCGGGTTAAATTCACCGCATCCATTAATCCGTCAACTACATTACCTACTGCTATACCTATACCTGCAAGGCTTTGCTCTAAAGCCTGCACTGATTGGGCTGTTTGCGCAAGCGCAGACCCGAGGTCGTCATCCCCAGTTGTTACTATTATATAAACTTGTCCTGCCATAATTTTATAGTTTTCAATAACTCGCTACAGCCTTAATAATACCTATACAGCTAAAATGAAAAACGAGGGAGGCGTGTACGCCCCACCTCGTGTTCAAAGTATCTCCCATAGCTAGATTTCTATGGTAAAATTCACTCAATTAGCGTTAGCAACTTAAAAAGTGTATACACCTTTTTAAAGCAAAGTGCAGGCAAATAAAAAAAGCCTGCTAGGTAAGCAGGCTTGGAATGGTGTTACGGAAACAAATACGATTACTGACAAAACATTTTGATAAACTTGTACGATTTTTCGTCTCCTAATTCCCCGGCCTTACTCAAGTCAAGGCATCCGCTGTTTTTATCGCCAAGCTGAATTCTTGTTAATCCCCTGGCTCTATATGCCTTTGCATTTTTAGGATCGAGATCTACAGCCTTTTCAAAGTCAACTAAAGCACCGCGATAATCATCCTGTATGGCTTTTGCGCTACCCCGGCCTAAATACGCATTTGATATTTTGGGATCTAGCTCTATTGCCTTGTTGCAATCAGCCGTTACACCCAGATAGTCTTCTAATACCACCTTTGCCATTCCCCTGGCACAGTATGCGAGCGCATATTGTGGATTTAGCGCTATCGCCTGGTCAAAGTCGGCAATTGCTCCGCGGGCATCATCAGCAACGGCTTTTTCACAACCATGCAGATAATATTCTTTAGCTTTTTCGTTTTGGCCGCATGACATGGCAATGAAGGAACACGCGCAAAAGAACAATAATAGTTTTTTCATCAGGTAGATTTTCATAAACGTACAAAAATATTTTATAAAATGCCACAAGGCTAAAATAATTATGGCCTTCCGGACATAACTTCATCCTGTACCTTTTCTTCCATCAGTTTTAATGCCAGCATCGCACGCCTGTTCATGGCTATATATTTTGCAGCTTTGTCTGTATCCAGTTCTGTGATGTCTATGCCTGTATAATGAAAAACGAGGGAGGCATGCACGCCTACCTCGTCATCAAAATACTCGTTGTAGTATTCTATTTTTTTTTAAGCAACGGTGTAGCGCTTTCCACCTGGCCCAGCACACAAAGTGCTACGGCTTTTTTGTACTTCTTGTCGGTGAGGCGGCTATCGCTGTCGCTCCATAGCACCATACTGTCTGCTGCCTGCAGGCCTTTGGCTATGCTTACTTCGGGGCCAGCCAGCTGTGCGGCATACAGCTTCGCATCTGTGATCGGGTCCAGCTCATACATATAGCCAGGTAGTTTTTCCAGCGTATCCCTGTCTTGCACTGCGAAAGGCAGTATCTTAGCTTTGCGGGCAGTACTCAGTTCGCTTGCCTTTGCCTGCAGGCCATCCCAAAACTGCTGGTCCAGTTCTTCCTGCGTGAGTTCAATGTTTGTATCTTCCATAGTCATCTATTTGTTTTGCCAAAATTCAAACAGTTACCTGCTATAGATCAAAAAGTGCATGCACCTTTCTTTTGGAAAAGACGGTTTTTATTACTTCTTATTCCAAACATTTATTATCATTGTAAAATAAATCGCATCATATGAAACACACATGCCTTGTCATTACCGCGCTTTTCATTGGCTTCGCAGCTAATGCGCAACACCTGAAATGTAAATCTACTGAGGTAGTTACCTATGAACCGAAAAAGCACGGTGTATCCAAAAAGATAAATGCTGTAATAGATATTAATGCCGAACAAAATAAAATAGATATCAATGAGACACATCCCACTCATTTAACGATCATCAAACGATTAGATGCTAACGTAGAAAACAAAGGTGCTGCCAACGAGGCACGTACACTCACCTATTTGGTAAAAGACAGCAAAGGCGCTCAGAAAAAAGCAGAGCTGATTTTATTTATCCACCCCCAAAATGGTGTAAACGGTGCGCTGATCATCCATACAACCGATGAAAGCAGCCTGGCTTATTCGCTCGTGTTATTATGATTTTTATTTACTGGCAATGTTTCCGTATTGCTTCGTAAGCATCCTGGAAGCCTAATTCACCTGCTTTACTAAAATCGCGGCAAGAGCTTTCTCTGTCGCCAAGGATACCTTTCGCCATACCTCTATCGTAATAAGCAAGTGCAAAACCAGGAAAGATCTCAATGGCTTTATCAAAATCTGGTATAGCGCCACGGCTATCGTCCAGTTGTATTTTAACATGGCCCCTTAAATAATACGCTACCGACAATTTGGGGTCGAACTCTATTGCTTTACCTAAATCAGTGAGTGCGGCCTGGTATGCGGTCATTTCAGTTTTTATCCTTGCCAGCTCAAAATATGCGCCTGCACATTTAGGATCCAGTTCTATTGCTTTGGCATAATCTTCCATTGCGGCCCGTACGTCATTCTTCTTGTAATATGCTATCATCCCCATACTATGATAAGCTTCTGCCAGCTTAGGGTTGAGCGCTATCGCCCTGTTAATATCCACGGCAGCAGAATCATAGTCGTCTATGCTTATTCTCAGGGCTCCCCTTTTCTGGTAAGCATCCGCATAACCTGGGTTAAGAGCTATAGCATTGTTATATGCTGCCATTGCCCCTTTGGTGTCTTTAAGGCTATCTTTTACAATACCCTGCTTGTAAAATTCAACTGCTTTATCGTTTTTTGATTTGCAGCCAATAACCGTTACCGCACAAAAGCTTAAAAACAATATGGTCTTTTTCATCAGATAGATAGATTTTGGATAAACGTACAAAAATATCTTTATAACAATAAAACTTTATACAGCTTTTTTACGAACTTTTTGAATACAAATAGAAATCCCCTGCATGAGCAGGGGACTCTATCACCCCAATAGCCAGCAAATGGCTATCAGGATAAATAAATACTATATACTTTGCAGCAGTGCGCCGGCTGCATTACCGGCTACAACTTACCTGCTTTGCCCCGCATAGATAACGTTCACACTCTGGAAGAATGATGTATCACCTTCTTTATAAGTATTACCATCGTCTGTAAACTGGCAATTCTGCAATACATCGGTTGTTGGCAGGTTAGGGTTGTTTGGATCCGGAACAAACGGCAGCCTTATCTGGAAGGGTGCAAGTAAGGTCGGGTCGCCCAATGGAGCTGCTGCTATGATCCGTTTCCAGTCGTCGAGCAATATATCTATTGTGCAGTTGTTGTAAGTGATCTTTCCTGCGCCCCTGCTTATAGGGTTACTACCTACGCCGTAAGTGTCTTTGTATTCGCGCTTTTTATTGAAGGTGATCCCCTTCACGCCCACGAATGGCACACCCGCTATGATGGGTTGTATCTGCGGCCAACTGTAGTTGACCCCTAATTGTAATGGAATATTATCCGGCATAAATTTAATTATTAATGGTTAATTATTAATGGTTAATTATTAATGGTTAATTATTAATGGTTAATTATTAATGGTTAATTATAAATGGTGAATGGTAAATGGTTGGTCAATTAATCATTTACCATTAAAAATTATTTACGATAAACTTTGAGTGAATTGTAAGGTTACGTTTATGTTGTCGGCAATTGATACACCCAGCAGGTTATACACGATCGATACATATCCCTGGCTGTTTACATTCTGGGCAGGGTTTATGTTTACCACACCTTTAGTAAGTGAGGTGCCGGTAATGTTTGCCGGGCTAAGATCACCGTCATTTACCATTTGTGCTATGCGTGGCTCAGCAGCGCCAATGTAGCGCTCTATAGTGCTTTGTGTCATAGTGCCATCAGCATTCAGGTAAATACGGGATTTCAATAATGGCAGCAATGCTATGTACTGCTGGCGCTCTACCTTATAAATAGTAAGTATACGGCCCAGGCGATTATACGCATTGGTATTTGCAATGGCCGTCCAGTCGTTGTTTACAAATGTGCCGGGATAGCCGGTTTGGGTTACACAGAAACCATAACGGTAAGCATCCAAAGTGTCAAGATAAGTACCCGCAACACTTGATACCAGCACACCATTACTGAATGCAGGAACATTCATCTCCACGCCGTTTGAAAGGTTGAAAGCTCCGATCTCACCAATATCCTGCGATACAGACGCTGATGATGATGTACCCAGTATGCAACCTATATTAGATATAGACACACCACTGTTTACATACAGTTGCGCTCCAAGTGCGGCACCATCCTGGCCTATTACGCAATAACAACTTTTTGACGAAGCAACACTTTGTAAATTGGGTAATGTAGATACATCACTGATAGCTTTGATATTTGGAGCAAAGAAAATTGCAGCCGGGCGGTAAGCAACAAATAGGCTGTCAGCCTGTGTCTGCATAAGGCCCAGGTCGCCGGCTACAGTACCTGCACCCGTGCCTATGGCCCTGGGGGCAAAGCTATACACGCCTATACGCATACATTCACCATTGGCGGCATTTTGCAGGCTTGTAATATCTGCATAAGCAGGGTCTATTGTACCGGCAAAACGTATCCATAATTTGCCGTTAGGGTTAGCTCTGAAAAATTCAGCCACATGATAGTGCCAGATGGCTTTTTGAGAATATGCGCCTTGCACTGCCGATGCCGGCTGTGTGAGTGTATAAACAAACGCACCGGTTATTGTTACAGCTACCGGCGACCCGGTGTTTAGTTGGATGCCGAGGCCTTTTCTGCCGGTCATTGTAGTCGTAGTAGCGGTCGAAGCAGCAGTATAACCTGTCAGTCCGTTCTGCCCGGTTTGAAAAGAAGTGGCATTTATTGCAGCAGCGAGCGCTGCCTGCTGTAATGCAATTGTGGTATCTGCTAAACCTACTGTATAGGTGCAGATATTCACAACCTGTGTCACACCGTTAGGCAATTTCTCTGTAACATTTATCGATAATGTATCACCGGTATTTCCTTTTGTAGTGATTGCAATTATCGATGTTGGCTGCGTTTCATCAGCATAATCAAGTGTAATACCCTTATTTTCCGCGTCAGATAAGGAGAACACCGCCTGGCAAGCGGTAGCTCCAAAAGAGCCCGGGCCGCCTGTTGTGTAAGGTAAGCCATAGTAGAATTGAATTCCACTTATATAATCTGTTCCGGTTGCAGGGTTGCTTATTGTACCCTGCCCTAATGTAAATGTCATCTGTGACCTGCTCATGTTTTAGTTTTTGCTTGTTATATTAATTTGATTTGGCCGGCACTGCTGCTTCGGGTGTCATTTTAAGTAGGTCTGCCCTGCTTATTGTTTCTACAATAATTGTTTCGGGTATGCCTGTTACGGTTGTGGCACCTATGGTTTGCCCGGTTACCGGTGTTGTTACATCCTTGGTGCGTGCATATAGTACAGCTTTTGTGCTGCCGTCTTTTTGTTTCTCATTTACAGCAAATGCATTGAAGTAATACTTGCTCTCTTTTGAGAAAAACACGTTTGCTATATTTTTATGTGCCGCTACTGTTGCATACAGCTCTGCAGATATTTTTTGTGTAGTTGTTGCCATTTTAATAATTTAAAATTGAACCCGACTAATAATTTGCATTCCGTGCATACTCAACCCAGTTGGTTCCGTCAAAATAGAACCTGATGAGGAAGTGCATACCCGCAGTAAGATTTATCGTAGAGATATCGCCTGCTGCACTCCATGGGCCTGCCAGGTATAGTGTACCATTTTGTGGCGGGTTAATGACATACAGGTCCAGCTGATCTGTATAATAACAGCCCGCTACACTGCCCAGGTATAGTATACAGCTATCCTGCACAGAGAGCTTCATTGTTACGCGGCGGTGATATGGCCGTATAGCTACAGTATCCAGCGCCACACCGGCAACATCTGCTTTCTTAATAAAATAATAGTTGAGGAATGATGCGTCATTTCCACCACTTTTCACACTGCCAAACGGCGGCGTTGTTATTTGTCCATGCGCAATTGATGGACCAAAACCGGTTGCTATTAAAGCAAGTATTGTTATGATATTTTTCATGTTATTTGTTCGAAATTTAAAATGTTTATATCTCAATGTATCTCCTCTTCAAAGCCTGGTTTATGGCAGGAATGAAGATGGTGTTAATGTGGTCATCATCGCTATTTCATTACCATACTTGTACTGGATGTCCAGCTTGGTAAGCATTTTCACAAAATAGGTTTCATCCATTGGGCGTGTCTTGGCAAGTTGAATGCTGTTGTAATCTGCCGTGCTGTTCATACCTATATGCAGCGCACCATCAAATGAAGGCACTGCCTCGCAAAACAGGATCGTGTTGTCAGGGATGCCGTTCACAACCACTACCTCCCAGCCCTTCCATGGTGGTGTATCATGCTGGCTATACTGGATACCTTTAAAAGTAGGGCCGGTAGTAAGCGCCTGGCAATATAAGAACCACGTATTTACACTCACGATAAATTTCATGCGCTCTGTAGTACTTGTTTTGCTGATAAGGCCTTTCTTATTTGTGGCTATCAACTGTATAAGGCTATCAAGCGTAGGCAGTATAGTAGTCACATCAAGTGTC
>CAIRZD010000240.1 GCA_903882965.1 uncultured Bacteroidota bacterium | reverse complement strand
TCGGGAAGGATTTTATTTATACTTATGGCCCGCTTGGATTTCTCAGCACACGCAACTCCCGTTTTATTGATGCATATATTATTTTGGCCGGAGATATCTTCTTATTTATTGGCTTCTTCTATTTTATCAATAAATATATTTCGGTTAAGAAAGGGTGGTTTTTAATAACACTAGCATCAATGATTTTACTAAGGGACGCTCATTATTCACAAACCCTTTTTTTGATTTTTATTGCTTTTACGACACTAACCATTCTTAATGATTTCAACAATTATTTTGAGCTAACATTCATTTGTGTCGCCGGGATGTTATTGTTTTTTATAAAAATAAATTATGGGTTAATAGCATTAATCATCCTGACAGTTATAGCCTTCATACTTATTTTTAAAAACATAAATAAATTTATAGTTTTCACGTCTATATTATTATTGACCTTTTGCATTATTTATTTGAATGTCCACATCGATATTATTAACTATATAAAAAACAGCCTGATGCTCTACCGGCATTATGATGAGGCGGTTTATTACAATTTACCAGTCTGGAACCCAGTACTTCTTTCCGCAATTTTCCTAACAATATTATTATTCGAATTGATCATAAGGCATTGTATAATTTGTTTAAAACAAAAGATGCTGACATTGGGCAAAATAGCTATGATAACAATCTTAATCATGGCTTCTTTTTTATTTTTCAGAAATGGCTTCACCCGGGCAGATGGTATTCATTATGCTGAATTTTTCGCAATCAGTCCCTTTTTGATAATTGCTATACTTTTTATCACAGCTTCTGATAACAATAAACAATCAAAAATAATCGCTATAGTTGCGATCGTAATTTCCAGTTATAATCTTATTCTTCCACAAGTAGTAAAACAATCCATAAACCTGCGCCTGTTAACACCAGTTGCTTATTTTACAGACGTATTTCAAGAGCAACGCCTTTATAAGTCGAATATGCTGTTAAATGAAAATGAAAACAAATTACTCGGCAATTCAACTATAGATATTCTTCCCGACCGCATAGCTCTGCTTGATAACAGTAATCTCAATTATGCTCCCAGACCTGTTCCCCAATCTTATACTGTTTACACCAAAGATCTGGATTCAATAAATGCGACGTATTTCTATAAACAACTCCGGCCAGAATATGTATTAATAAAAGCAGGCCATTTTGATAACCGATACGATTTTTGGAATGAATCCTTGACTAAAGCATCCCTGCATCTAAATTATACGTGCAAGGATAACCAAATGCAAGATTATCTATTACTATCTTCAAAAAATAATTCTACTTACCCACAATTTGAGGTCCAAAATACCCGGGTAATTAATCTTACAGATACAGTTTACATTAATAACCCAGATAGTATTGTGTGCTATATGACTGCAAAGATTAACTATACTTTTTGGGGTGAAGTATATAGGATGTTATACAGTGCTCCCAAACTCAATATTATCTTCTTCCTCGAAGATGGAACGAGCCAAGAGTACCAAGTAGTTTGCCCCATGTTAAATATCCCTTCCCTTATAAGCAAGTCTATAACAACCAATAATGATATGAAAAATTTCTTTTCAGGGTGTGTAAAGAAATGTAAGAATATAAAAGCATTTACCCTTCATCCGCGAAGTGCCGGATTTGCAATAAAGTATACTCTTACATTTTTAAAATTCAGCAATTATTAATAACCCTATAATTGCAAGCTATAAATAATTGGATGAAAAGCCGGGTATAATTAATCTTTAAAATCCCATTCCAAAACCAAACTCCGCCAACTCCGCAACTGACAAATGGGTTTTTAAATAGGCACATAAAAAGAATTCCTTGATTGGCCCGTGCTCTCTCTGAACCAGGTATAAATTGCCGCCTAATTTTTCATATACTTTTCCCTGAGTAAGGAATGCCTGGTGAAGATAATAACCCACCTGTAAAACAACACCTACACGGCCCAATAAAAATTCATTACCGGCAAATGCAGCTGTTTTGTATGAATTTTTCGCCTCTGTACCACTAGGTACAAAACCATTATTACGCAGGTACGCATAATCAAGCGTATGGTACGAGTAGTCAACGCCGGCGAAAACTTTATTTTTACTGATCCATCGTTTGCTTACATAACCGGTGGCGAGGTAAACGGGGTATAGCGGCCCCAATGGTGCATTTGATGCATCTTCAGCCATTGTAAGGCGAAACTGGAACAGCCAGCGTTTTGTAAGCGGCTTCAGGTTTTTTACAATACGCTTTGGGGATGAGGATACCGGAAAATATTTTATACCAAAATGGGCGCCGTATAAATTTACACCAAGATTAGGTTGATGAAATGAGGCATCAGAAAAATGGGAAAAGTTAGCTCCTAGCTGCACATCCCAATGTGCATTAATATGATACCGGAGATCAGTCATGAAGGAGCCATAATCATTGATTTTGCTACCAATAGCATTATTGAGTGTATCAAATGGATTAATGCGAGAATAGGCTTTTGTTGCATAGGCAATACCATCGCCAATACGCAGGGTCCATTCCAGCTTTCTGCCGGTAATAAGTGGGATCACTAAATTAGGATAAAGACTGAACAAACGACCATAAACAGAGTCAATGCCATAATTAGTATACGCAAATGCTACCCCAATTGTAGGATACCTACGGCGTTGCTCCCAATCTTTTCTTCCATGGGTCTTGTACTGGAAATTAATGTCCATCCCGGTAGTTAAGGCGGGTATTGGCAAATGAAATTTGGGAGTATGCTTTATTACTTTACCCTCGAATGCATTAACTTCTATTCCAAATCCGTCCCATGGTTTTTCACCCTGAGCAATACAGGCTATAGAATGTAAAGAGTGAATAATGAAAAATAAAAAAAATATCCGTCTGTGCATTGTATAATATGGGATGAACAAATATAATCACTTTTATAAAAGAACCACGAAACTGACCATATGTATACAAATCAATTCAATTTCTTAGTTTTATAGCTTACCGCTCACCCATCAATGAAAAATATATTTTCTTTTATCGCTTGTATTCTGATCTGCATTGTACTGGTGCAATACAGGGTAGCAGAGTCTGACCTTAATGGAAAACCCCCATTAAAAGTTACTGTATGGGATGCTTTCGGCTACTACGCTTATCTCCCGGCAATTTGTATATATCGCGATTGCACACAACTGAACTGGCTTAACGAAATAGACAAAAAATACAGCGTCACCGGCGGGGATGGCTGGCAGGCACAAAAAGCGGATAACGGCAATTATGTATTCAAATACCTTGGTGGGGTAGCCATTATGGAACTGCCTTTTTTTTATATCGGGCATTTCATAGCAAAGCATTCAGATTATCCGACCGATGGATTTTCCCCTCCTTATCAATATGCACTTGGTTTCGGGGTGATCTTTTATTGCATGCTTGCCATATTACTACTTCGCAAAATATTGCTTGTTTATTTTAAAGACGCGACCGCAGCCATTACCCTGCTCATGGTATGCCTGGCTACTAATTTCATCCAGTATGCTGCTGTTGACAATGGACAGAGCCATGGTTACATTTTCCCACTTTATGTGCTTGTATTATTTACTACACTGAAATGGCACGAAAAACCGAAAGTAATATGGGCCGTACTTACAGGCTATATTATTGGCCTTGCTACTATAAGTCGGCTAACCGAGGCAATAATGCTCTTCATCCCGCTCATGTGGCATACACATACAAATGAGGCTACAAAGGAAAAATGGCAATTAGTAAAACAAAATAAACCCCAGATTGCTTTAGCTATACTGGGCGGGCTCATCGGGGTATTACCACAGTTGATTTACTGGAAATACTGTACCGGTTCATTCATCTATGACGTAGGCAGTAAATGGGAATTTTTAAGCCCACACTTCCGGGTATTGTTCGGTTGGGAAAAAGGATGGTTCATTTATACGCCCGTTACTATATTCTTTATAGCGGGCATGTTTTTCATGAAAGGGTTTCCCTTCAAAAAATCTGTACTGTGGTTTTGCTTTTTGAACATTTATATTATTATAGCATGGCACGACTGGCGTTATGGTGGCAGTTACTCTACAAGGGCGCTTGTGCAGAGCTACCCGGTATTTGCATTGCCTTTTGCTGCACTTACAGAAAAAGCAGGCACACAAAAATGGCGAATAGGATTCTATGTATTTTGCATATACCTACTGCTTGTAAACCTCTTCCAGGTTAGGCAGTATTGCAGCACTGTAATACATTACAATGATATGAACAGGCTGTATTATAGCCATGTCTACCTAAACCCTAACCCGACACCAATAGATATGAGCTTGCTGGATAACGCGGAGGTACTCAATGATGAAAGTAGGTACCTGGTAACGACTTTGATAAATACAGATCAAATAAAAATACATTCTGTATCAAATTCGCCGGACACAATAGCGATTACAAATATTAGCGATAAAGGGGCAACACCTAAAGAATCATGGTTGAAAATAATGTGTACAATAAAAGCCCCCGGCCACTTGTGGGGAAGCTACCTGAATGCTGATCTGAAAGCCGGTGATTCATCAAAACATTGCAAAGTGCGATTATTTAACGCAATTAGTAAAGACACGGCGGATAATAAATATGCATGCTATATGAGCGTACCTACATATTTGCAAAGCGGCAAACTGCGGCTATATATAACCTCATTAGGAAATTTTGATGGCACGGTGAGTAAGGTCACTATTATTAGACTGGATAAATAGCCATCAATGCATTCTATCTCCCCTTGGTGCGAGTTGTTGTAATACCAGCATCTCTATCTCCAGCCATTGTTTCCATGCGGAGCGCACTTTTTCTACAGGGTAATATTGTTCTGCAAGGTCTATGAATAACCGGTAATGCCCCGCCTCGGACACCATGAACTTATAATAGAAATTACGCATTGTTACTTCTTCCCACCCCTCTGACAACAACCTGAAACGCTCACAACTCCGGGCCTCGATCAGTGCGCAGGTAATCAGTTTATGTAATAGCTTATCATCTCTGTGCAGGTTTTTAGGCGTGTGCTGTATAAGCAGGTTCACATAATTATCTTTACGTTGCGGCCCCATTAGATAGCCCCGCTTTTTCATCTCTGCCCATACCATCCGGAAATGCCCCCACTCTTCTGTAACAATAGGCGACAGGGCATTTATCAGTTCTGTTTTATCAGGATACAGTTGTATCAGTGAAATACATTGTGTGGCCGCTTTCTGCTCACAAAATGCATGATCGGTAAGTATCTCTTCCAATGAAACAGATGCGAGATCAGCCCAACGTGGATCTGTGGGCATTATTAATCCAAGGATAGAATTTTCAGCAGTGCTCATTAATACAACTCAAAAATAATAAAATCTGCTTTTAATAACACTCCGATATCAAATCTTAAAAGATTTCAACCTTGGGTTTTCTTTCATATTTCCGGTACGTTTTAGTACTCCCCAGCTCTGCAACTGGCCTTTTATCGCACGCCTTATGGATTTATACAGCACATACAGCATGAGCCAGCGATATACAATACGTTGTGGTATGAGCCATACTAATTTTAATGGATTTTCTTTCTCAAAAACAAAAGCAAGGATACCTACAGAAAGGTCTATAAGCATGTACAAAGCATAGTATTCTAATATCATCAATCCATTGCCGGTAAAAATGCCAATAAGCATAAACAGGTCGGCCAATGGAGCAATGAGTGGTATCAATATCTGGAACACGAGTATATTTGGCAATGCCACCCACCCTAAGGTGCCATAATCACTATTAAATAAGGCGTCACGGTTTTTCCAGAAAGATTGCATTACACCAAAACTCCAGCGAAAGCGTTGTTTCAGGAATTGTGGTAAGGTTTCCGGTGCCTCTGTCATTGCTATAGCCTTGTTCTCATTCTTTATCACATAACCGGCACGAAGCATACGCATGGTAAGGTCACAATCTTCGGCATAAGTATCACTGGTAAAACCACCGGCATCTTCAATGGCCTTCTTCCTAAAAACACCGATAGCCCCAGGCACTACCGTAATAGCATTGATGCTTGCAAAAGCATTCCTGTCAAAGTTTTGACTGGTAATATACTCTATACTTTGCCATCTGGTAAGGATATTCACCTCATTACCCACTTTTACATTTCCTGCAACAGCACCTACTTTGCTATCTGAAAAATGACGCATCAACAATTCCAGTGCATTATGGATAAGATTAGTGTCAGCGTCTATGCATAATACATATTCAGCAGTGGTTTGGGCTATACCATAATTTAGTGCCGATGCTTTGCCACCGTTTGGCTTGGTCAGCACTTTCACTTTGCTGTTGCCCAGAAATGCGGCCGATACTTTTTCGTAAGTGGTATCCTTGCTACCATCATCTATAAAAATGATGTCGAAATTCGGATAGTCGCTTTTGAGTAAATTGGATACAGACATCACAGCATTTACCTCTTCATTATATGCGGGCACTATGATGCTAACGAGCGGACATTCTGCAATCAGCAGTAATGACTCTTTTTTCTCTTTCCTGTATTCTTTTACTGCAAAAAATGATAGTAATAATATCCTTGCGATAGACAATATGATACAGGTAATGAACAGGTACAATAATGAGCGCCATCCCAGGTACCCAAACTCAGCAATATAATAGCTGAACTGTATAAAATAGTAACTATTGGTTTTTACCGGTATTGCGGGCATCAGTTGATCGCGGGTTTCATTTACAAGGTCTGCTACTGTTGTAAATGTGTAGCCTTTATCCTTAAAATACTTAATGATGCGCGGGAGTGCCTTAATAGTTTCTTCCCGGTCTCCTCCCGCATCATGCAATAAGATGATGCTGCCTAAGTCTTGCTGCCGCACTACTCTATTAAAAATAGAATCAGCAATAATGCCCTTTTCCCAGTCATTGGGGTCAATGGATTCACCTACTGTGAGATATTTATTCTCTTTGGCAAAAGCTACCGGCTCCAGTTCCTGCATTGTCTCCGGTTCAGAATCAGCATTATAGGGCGCCCTGAAAAGTACTGTGGAGTGACCTGTAATACTTTCCAGCAGCAAGCGTGTGCCATTCAATTCCCACAACGCCCTCTTCAAGCTGATCTCTGCGATATTGGGATGTGTGAAAGTGTGATTGCCTATTTCATACCCTTCATTATATACCCTTTTTACGAGCGGTATATTGTTTGCTGCATTCTCCCCAATCATAAAAAACACAGCAGGTACATGCTCTTTACCCAGTATATCAAGTATCCGCCCTGTATACTTTTCATCAGGGCCATCATCAAATGAAAGCACTACTTTTCGTGGTTTCTTTCCATACTTTTTGATCACGAAAATAGAAGGCATGCTTTGATAATCTTCATTACTTACCAGGTCTTCGGCTGTATCTATCGTATTATTTATATAACCAGATTTGGGTGTACTTATCACATCCAGTATCTCTCCCTCACCTATATAATCTACATCGTAACTTATTTTTGCATCATGCAGTACATTATAATTGAAGGTATCCACCGCGGCATCGCTAAGGTCTTTATTAAAAAAAGACCAAAGCCTGTTATCTGCTGAGCCAAGCCGCCATAATGCTATACCACCTACTCCATATTCGGTTGCGAAACGCATGGTATTAAAGTTGGTAGCAGCATCAGTAAAGTATACACTGTGTGCTACCCCATTCTCATCAGTGTAATTATAATTCAGGTTATAAGTACTGGTATCAAAAACAACTTTAGCTGCCGACTCTGCGGCAATACTTAAAGCTTCGGCATAAGTTACATCCTGGCCATTATCTCCCCTTGGCCAGTCATATCCATAACCGGCAATCGCTAAAATGAGTTTATGAGGGTCTATTTGTTTTACAGCGGCTTCCAGCGCGGCCTCTATATACTTTTGCGAGCTGATTGGGCCCGGAAGGCTACCGCTGTTATGCTCATCGTATGCCATCAGGAACAGGTAGTCATTGTACTTGACCAGCTCTTTATAATTGTAATCTGAATTGAAAGGCGACACATCTTGTGTCACAAGCAAATGCAATGCATGCATCCGGGTATAAAGGTCTTGCATAAAAGATACGAGCGGCTCATCTGAAGATTCCTGTAGTTCTTCAAAATCTATATTTACCCCGGCAAAATGATTTTGCTGCACTACTTTTATAATATCTGCGATAAGCCTGTCTTCCTTTACTTTATCATTTAGTATCCTGTGCAGCGGAGCTCCATTAAAGTCATCGCCAAAGAAATTTGACAGAACCGCGACTACCGGCACACCGGAAGCTTTGACGATCTCTGCCCCTCTCATTTCTGTATTTACAATTATTGTATCTGCGGAAGAGTCGATGGTCATCCACAATGGCAAAAGCATATTCAGGCTGGAGATATTATTTTTTAATGAAAAATAGGCCTGCTCGTCACTTGCATCATAAAACCCTGCCCGCACAGGGGCTGCCATAGCATGCAGGCTATCTGCTTTGCTTACGTACCTGATGTGTTTTAATTGGTTTTTTATTTGTGCAGCTCTTCCATTTATATACTTGCCAAAACCGGTGTATTTTTTATCTATGGCATTAAAGGCAGCTAACTTACCTTTATTCATGATGGCTGTATACTCGCCATTATCATTTTTTAACTGTGGCATAGCCGGTATGAATACCTGCTTCATTACGGCAATACCCAATGTTATCAATACGAGTATAACAATGAAAAAGATTATTCTGAAAGACCATTTAAAACGCTGCCAGCGCGTAGGGGACTGCGTTAAAAAAACCTGTTTCTGATTACCCGACATTGAGACAAAGATAGTTTGCATCAGGCAATTTTCAACTAAGGTTTTTGAAGTTAAGAAATGAAAAAAGCCCCGCAAATACGGAGCTTTTTAAGTGACAAAAGTCATTTACCTAGGCTTTTCTCTTAATACTGCAACCTACAGATCTAGTGGTTTTCGGATCCATTTCTTTTCCTGCTACAACAGCATTGATCGCATCTTCAATATACATTCTTTTATACCCTTTCGGATCAGATGGGTTGTCATTCATTGCGCCTTTGTATACCAGTTTATGTTTGTTATTAAACAAAAATACTTCGGGTGTATGATTAGCACCAAACATATCTGCGAGTTTAGAATTTTCGTCTACCACATATGGAACAGTATAGCCTTGCTCTTTTGCAAATTTTTTCATCTCCTCATATGAATCTGCATCACTACGCTGTGCTTCATTCGAGTTGATAATTATCATACCTATATGATGTGCCGCAGCATAGGCCATTGTCTGTTTTGTAACAGGTTCGTTTTTAAGCACAAACGGGCAGGTGTTACAAGAGAACATTACCAACAGTCCGTTTTCTTTCCCAGCTTG
>CAIRZD010000239.1 GCA_903882965.1 uncultured Bacteroidota bacterium | reverse complement strand
GTGAATCACCACTCCCAAGCACTTCTGAACTAAACCAAAATATTCCGGAGCAAAATCAATGAGTTACAACTTGCACTTGTGCAAGTCGTTTTTACACAGTGTAGGGGGGTATATTTTGTTGTGGAAATACAACAATTTGTTACATGTAACACCCCCCGTCATCATTTCTATTTCAATGGGGTAGGGGGGTATATATTTTGGAAGAATTGATTTCTAAGTACATACAAATGTCAGATAAAGAAAGATATGAAGTAATGGCTAAGACTGCTGATACCTATTGGGAATATATGTATGAGCATGAGGAAGAATGGAGAAGGAAGGCTGAGGAAAAATATGCAAATGCTTAAACAGAACATAGAAGACCTTAAGGTAATACAGAGTAGCTATCCTAATAACAGTAGAGGGTACCAAGCGCTTAATCTGGCTATAGTAGCTCTCTCTCAGTTATATGCGACAAACGAACATATGCTATCCATATCGGAACCAACGCCGCCGCACTGGGTTGCAGGTGAGGGCGCCGGGAGTGTGACTGCTAGCGTATCGGGTCCTAGCTCGGTTACCTTAACTAACATGCCACCTAACTACACATGGTTTACTTTGGAGGACTAAAATGCCTGATAAATACGAAATCTTAAATCAAGTCTCTACTATGGATTCGGAGACTATCCATGAGCTAATCAACGCCATGTGGCTTTTGTACGACGAAGCGGCGTTTATGGAAGGCAAACATCTATTTACGATGGGGCCACAGGATCCGCATTGGGAAGATCACTTATGAAGTCATCAAAAACACTTCGTAAGCATATATATGTCAATGAGGACACATTAAACGTGGAGACATATACCGAAATTATTCGACCTTTATCTGAAGAACGTGTTGCTGAGCTATGGGATGAAATAAGGGAAGGCGCCACTTTAAAGTCCAGCATGAAGGATTTGCAAGACTTTGCTAAAGCTATTCAAAAGACGCAAGGAATACTGTGACAGAAAAACAACAGTATATCTACGAGATAATCGACAGTTGGTGGCGCAAATTTGGATTCGCCCCCAGTATCCAGAATATTATGGATATTACTGGAGATAAGTCTCGTGGCAATATACATCGGATTATGAATAAATTGGTAGAATTAGGTCATTGTAAAAAGATTCCTAAATCCGCCCGTAGTATTAGACCATCTTATATTCGGATTAGAAGTACTAAATGAATCTTAAAGAGATAATCGCAGAAATGCCCATAACAGAGCAAGAGGCTTTCTACGAGGCGGCGGAGATTTATATTAACTCCATGAAGCGGGAAAAAGCACAAACTAACTTTATGGCGTTTGTGCAAGAAATGTGGCCCGGATTTATTAATGGAGCACACCATAAGGTAATGGCTCAGAAGTTTGAAGATATTGCTAATGGAAAGTTAAAGCGACTTATTATCAATATGCCACCTCGGCACACAAAGTCTGAGTTTGGCAGTTATATGCTACCCGCTTGGTTCTTAGGACGGGATCCAGCCAAGAAGATTATTCAGTGTTCTAACACGGCGGAGCTAGCAGTAGGCTTTGGACGTAAAGTCCGTAACTTAGTAGGGTCAGAACAATATGCAAAAATCTTCCCAAACGTCAATCTCCGCTCGGATAGTAAGGCGGCTGGTCGATGGTCAACCAACTCTAATGGCGAGTATTTCGCTATTGGTGTGGGCGGTACTGTTACTGGTAAAGGTGCGGACTTACTCATTATTGATGATCCTCACTCAGAACAAGAAGCAGCAATAGCCTCTACAAACCCAGAAGTCTACGATAAGGTGTACGAATGGTACTCCTCTGGTCCACGGCAGCGTTTGCAGCCGGGCGGTGCGATTATCGTAATTATGACTCGCTGGTCAAAGAAAGACTTGACCGGCAGGATTTTAAAGTCAGCAATTGAAAAAGATGGTGATGAATGGGAGACTATTGACTTCCCAGCAATCCTACCAAGTGGCAAGGCTCTATGGCCCCAGTTCTGGGATATTAAAGAACTAGAAGTTCTAAAAGAAGAACTTCCTGTATCTAAATGGAACGCACAGTATCAACAGCAACCTACGAGTGAAGAGGGCGCACTAATCAAGCGGGAGTGGTGGAAGGTATGGGATAACGAGAATCCTCCACAATGCACTTATTTGATTCAATCATGGGATACTGCCTTTACTAAGAATGAGCGTTCAGACTACTCAGCATGTACTACTTGGGGAGTTTTTTATCTAAATGAAGATGAAATGCAACCAAATGTAATTCTTTTAGACGCCTATAAAGCCCGTTTAGAGTTCCCAGAGTTAAAAGAAAAAGCGTTCAATATGTACAAGGAATGGACTCCAGACTCATTTATCGTGGAAGCAAAGGCTTCTGGTCTTCCTTTAATCGGTGAGTTGCGTCGTATGGGCATACCGGTATCAGAGTTT
>CAIRZD010000238.1 GCA_903882965.1 uncultured Bacteroidota bacterium | reverse complement strand
TTACAAAAAATGTTTTATTACTGGCGAAATTTTCTTTTAAACCACTAGTGGTTTTTTTGTTTGATTTCACACTAGTGTTTGTTAACGTACATTTTCCCATTACTGGTAAATATCTTCAAAAACACATTAGTATATTATTTTATGCATTAGAAATACTAGTCTACTTTTGTGGTGGGGAATTAGTGGTATTGGCGACCATGTATGATTTGACATTATAAGAGACGGGTTCGATTCCCGTATTCTCCTTTTTTATTTTAAAAAACCTTTAAAACACCAGTAAAATCAACACTTTTGGCACGTAATTTGGACTATATAGTTATAGCAAACACACGCTACAAACTAATGTTACAGCACTTCAAAACACTACCGCAATTACTAGATTATTTCAAGGACGAACAGACCTGTAAAGATTACTTGGCACAACACAGATGGGATGGCAAACCAACATGTCCATTTTGCGGACACGACCATATTTACATAACCAATCGTGGGTACAAATGCGCTAACAAAGAATGTCACAAAAAGTTCAGCGTAACCGTAGGGACTATCTTTGAAAACAGCAAATTACCGCTTCGCACATGGTATGCGGCGATTTACCTTGTAACGAGCCACAAAAAAGGAATTAGCAGCCTGCAACTAGGACGTGATTTAGGGATTGACAAGAAAAACGCATGGTTTGTTTTGCATAGAATACGGGAAACATTTTTTGTACCACAGCCTGCCGCAAAAGACGGGTTATTCCATGTTGACGAATCTTTTTTCGGAGGCAAGAACAAAAACCGTCACGCACATAAAAAGATTGAGAACTCGCAGGGGAGAAGCCTTGAAGGTAAAACTGCCGTATTCGGAATCATGCAAACAGGCGGAGATGTGTTTGCTATCAAAGTACCTGATACAAAAACAGATACCCTAAAACCAATCATAGAAACACTAGTAGAAAAAGGAGCAATAATCGTTAGTGACGAATGGGGTGCTTATAATAGCCTGCGTAAAGATTATGACCATGTGGTTATCAAACACAACGAAGAAGAATACGTGCGTGGCGCATTTCACAACAATAACATAGAAGGATTTTGGAGCCTGTTTAAACGTGGCTACATCGGGATTTATCACTACATGTCACCAAAGCATCTTGACCGCTACTGTGGCGAGTTTTCATACCGTTTCAACAAACGTAGAACTAATGACATGGATAGATTCTCTGACACCATTACCCGTTGTAACGGCAAACGCCTTACTTGGAATCAACTCACCGAAAAAACTGATGCAAACGGAGAAGTCGTCAGTGAAAGTGAGGTGGTGGCATAATCTCACGAACAAGTAAAATTTACAGGCTGCATAATCGCAGCCTTTTTTTATTCCTGTTAATTTGCTTTTGAACTGCCTTTAGTTACTTTTGAACATTAAAGAGGTTTTATGGTAGATAAATTCAGGGACGAAGAGTTCACCCACGTAACAGATAGAGATTTCGCAATAGCGACATGGCAAGGCTTAGCTTATAATGGAGCTTTACTAAGAACAATACTACAAAATCAAATGATTATGATGAGAAAAATGGATGTAGTTGGAGAAGATGTTGATTTAAACAAAGAAATAAACGAAACAATATGGGAACATTTCGAATCAATGAAAACAATACTAGAAAAATTAGCACCTCTTAATGTTGATTTGAAATATCGTTTACGGAATGACTAAACTTGTCAGTATAAACCATTTTCCCATTTAATTAATCCATTACCAACCATAATCCCTCTTATTCTTATCCACGCAAGATGCATTCTATCAAACTGCCTATGTCTTAAATTTTCAGCAGTTCTTTGAGGCAACGGAGGTAAGTATTTAGGCAATTCCCCCGTTTCTATAAAATGAAGTAGCTCTTTATTTTCTTCCATTATTCAAAATTATTATTTTTACATCCTTGTCCCAACACGATGAGTTACCATGTGATTATTCTTTTTTCTTGCTGTAAAAATCTTCTAAATTATCCATTCCATAATTACCTGCATCCCAATCATTGAAAGCGTTGTTATAGGAAATTATTTCCTCTTTTTGAGTGTTTCTATTTTGGTGATGGTTCATTTTTTCATTCGGATTTTGCTGATAACTTTCGGCAGTAACATCTATATCAATCGTGCTTTTTAGTTTTTCCTGCAAAATCTTAAATCTATTCTCAAACACTTCCAATTGAACGTTAAAATGATTTACAACCCTGACCATTTCTTTATCACGGAATGTTTTTAATGCTGTTAATTTATTTTTAATTTCATATAATTTCTTCTGCATCTCATCATCTTTATCTCTAAACTCCTTCCTGATATGACTGTTTTCGGCAACGAATTTGTCAAATACTTTTTGAAGTTCTGAAAATTGATACTTATTTTCAGATTGTATCTTTCTTTTTATGTACACGACAATAAATAGTGTAAATGCAGTCAATAAACAAAAGACACTAATAAATGTCACAAAAGTATCTGACGTAAATCGTGGATTAATTGTCATTCCTTGACGTATTTCAGTTGAAAATAAAGAGGCAATTACGCCTATAATGCAAAAAACTATGGGAAGTATTATCCCTATCCAAAATGTTTCCTTTTTCATATCATGTGTGTTTACCTCAAAAGTATAAATACACACGTAATATTTGTATTTTTATTCTTTATCTTGTCCCAACTCGACAAGAGTTACCGAAAAAAATAACCTAAAACCCCTAATGGGCATCCATGTGTTTTGAAACAGAAATAAATAAATTAAATTGGTTTCCTTGCCCTGAAAATAATGTAGCAGCTAAATTTTGAACTTCCTATTCAGCGAAGCAGTGGAACTTGCAGCAGGTTATACCGCAAAACTATCTCCACAACCGCAACTCCGGCTGGCGTTCGGGTTGCTGAAATGAAACCCCTTACCATTAAGCCCATCAGAAAAATCAAGCGTCGTATCACACAGATACAGGAAACTTTTCAGGTCAGTAACCAACTTTACTCCCTGGTCTTCAAACACCTGGTCTTTGGGTTGGGCTTCATTATCAAAATCAAGCTTATAAGACAAGCCCGAACAGCCCCCACCAACCACACTAACACGAAGAAAGTAATCATCGGTCAGGCCTGAATCCTGCCTGAGCTTCATTACTTTTTCCTTCGCTTTATCACTTACGTAAATCATTGCTTTCTACTTTCCGCCTATGACTTTTCACTCAATTAAGCCATTGAGCTATTTAGCCATTCAGCCATTTTTAATGTGCTTTTTTCTCAGCTACTAATTCAGGTAAGCCGTTCTTTACACGATAATCATTGATAGCCGCCTTAATAGCGTCTTCCGCAAGTACAGAGCAATGTATTTTCACCGGAGGCAAGTGCAGTTCTTCCACTATATCCATATTGTCTATTTGCAAAGCCTGGTCTACCGTCTTTCCCTTCAGCCATTCTGTAGCCAATGAAGAAGAAGCAATTGCAGAGCCGCAGCCAAAGGTCTTGAACTTAGCATCACGTATTACCCCACTCACTTCATCTACCTCTATCTGTAAGCGCATTACATCGCCACATTCTGGCGCCCCTACCAGGCCGGTACCTACATTCGCCTTCGACTTATCCAAAGTCCCTACATTCTTAGGATTTGAGTAGTGGTCTATCACTTTTTCTGAATATGCCATAACTGTTCAATTTGATAATGTGATAATTAGCTGATTAGCTAATCTACATCTGTTAATATTTTTATTTTTTAATTCTATCTCAATACACCAACCAGCTAATCATCACATCAGCTAATTAATTTAATGGTGCGCCCACTCTATCGCATTAATATCCACACCCTCTTTAAACATTTCCCAAAGCGGGCTCATTTCCCTAAGCTTTAATACCGTCTCTTTTATCGCCTTTATCGTAAAATCTATCTGCTCATCCGTAGTAAACCGCCCCAGCCCAAAACGTAGCGAACTATGCGCCAGGTCATCACCTAATCCCAAAGCTTTCAGCACATAAGACGGCTCCAGTGATGCAGACGTACAAGCGCTTCCGCTCGATAGTGCTATATTTTTATTAAAGCCCATCATCAGCCCCTCTCCTTCCACGTATTTAAATGATATATTGCTCGTATGCGGCAGGCGGTGTTCCCTGTTGCCATTTACATAAGTTTCTTCAAGCTCCATCAGCGCATTTTCCAGTCTGTCGCGCATAGCGCTCAGGCGTTTTGCTTCGCTTTCCATTTCATTCATGCACAATTCACATGCCTTACCAAAACCCACTATTGCAGGCACATTCAGCGTGCCGCTGCGCATACCACGCTCATGGCCGCCACCATCCATCTGTGCCGTTACCTTTACCCTAGGGTTTTTACGGCGCACATACAATGCACCCACACCCTTAGGACCATACATTTTATGCCCGCTAAATGCCATCAGGTCTATACCATCCGCATTCACATCTACTGGTATTTTACCCACAGCTTGCGTAGCATCAGTAAAGAACAGTACCCCATGTTTACGAGCTATCTTACTGATCTCGCGCACCCGCTGCACCACCCCTGTTTCATTATTGCCATACATTATGGATACCAGTATCGTCTTATCGGTAATTGCTTTTTCCAGTTCAGCAAGATCTATTAACCCGTCTTCCTTTACTTCCAGGTAAGTTACGCTACCGCCTATCTTCTCTATATGCTTGCAGGTATCCAGCACAGCTTTATGCTCTGTAGTGCAGGTGATGATATGGTTGCCTTTCGATGCATACATTTCATACACACCTTTTATAGCAAGGTTATCCGCTTCTGTAGCGCCCGATGTAAGTATTATTTCTTTCGGATCGGCATTGATCAGTTTAGCTATCTGCTCACGCGCGTAGTCCACAGCTTCCTCTGCTACCCAACCAAATGAATGGTTCCTGCTCGCCGCATTACCAAACTTTTGGGTAAAGTATGGTAGCATAGCTTCCAGCACACGCGGGTCCATTGGAGTAGTCGCATTATTATCAAGATATATTGGCAATTCTAAATTCATAACCTTTCCCTCTATTATATTTGCACAAAGTTACATCAAAACCAGTATTTTGGGGTCAAATCCCTTTTTTGTTTAGTATATAACCCTATTGTCAAAAACTATTAGAAAATGTTAAAGATCGAACACCTCGGGATTGCCGTCAAACAATTAAGCGCATCCATACCATTATTTGAACAATTATTAAATACACCTTGCTATAAAACTGAGGAAGTTGCATCCGAAGGGGTAAATACAGCCTTTTTCCATACAGGTGAAGCCAAAATAGAACTCCTCGAAGCCTCCGCCGAAACAAGCCCCATATCAAAATTTATTGCCAAAAAAGGTGAAGGGATCCATCACATTGCCTTCGAGGTCGAAAATATTGAAGCCGAAATGAAACGCCTCTCCGCACTCGGCTTCGAACTACTTAACGATACCCCAAAAAACGGGGCCGACAATAAACTCGTCTGCTTCCTCCACCCCAAAACCACCAACGGCGTTCTCATAGAACTCTGCCAGGAAAAAAAGTAGTGGCACTTTAATTACTTAATGCTGCTACCCTTGTACAATAACCGCAGCATAGATGGTAATACAATAAGTAATAACGGCAACGCTATAACAAAACCACCTATTACCGATATAGCCAGCGGCTGGTGCAATTGCGCGCCGGTGCCAATGCCTAATGCCAGCGGCATCAACGCAATAATAGCGCCCAACGCCGTCATCAGTTTAGGCCGCAACCTGGTCGATATAGAATAAATGATCGCCTCATCCACTCCTTTATTCACCAGCTCATCCCTGAATTGTAAAAAAGTAAATATCGCATTCTCCCCTATGATCCCTACTATCATAATAAGGCCCGTATAGCTACCCACATTAAGCGGCGTATGCGTCACAAATAATGCAATATAGCTCCCTGATATACCAAGCACAGCAAGCAAAACTACCAGCATCGCTATCCTGAAATCACGAAACAGGAAAAGTATCACACCAAATACCAGCAGGCTCGATGCGATCAATATCATCAGCAACTCTTTAAATGATTGTTGCTGCTCAGCATAAGAGCCGCCATACTCTATATGATATCCTTGCGGCAGCGAAACTTTTGCCGCCAGCTCTTGTTTTACATCTTTTATTACACTGCCCAGGTCACGGTTTTCCAGTCGGCAGGTTACCGCACCCATAGACTGCAGGTTCTCCCGCTGTATCTCTGCATCTCCGGAGTCTATAATAACATCGGCAAGGCTGCTTATTGGTGTTAGCTTTCCGCTGGGCAGAAAAACCTGTAGTTTTTGCAGGTCTGCCACACTTATCTGCCTGCTGCCTGCATATACACCTCGTATAGTTGATAGCTGTTCTTTCTTAAGTATATTGCCCAATACATTGCCTTCCATTGATGTCTGCAACTGGTATTGCAACCCCGCGGGTGTCATACCAAACTGCGCAAGCCTCGCAAAATTTGGAACAATACTTACCGATGGCCCGGCAATAACTACTCCTTTAAATACATCTGCCGTTCCCTTTATACCTGATAGTACATCCGCTACCTGCCCTGATAGGGCTTGCAATTTTTGCTGGTCATCACCAAATATTTTTATTTCTATAGGCTGCACAGAGGTCATCAGGTCGCCAAGCATATCTGCTATCACTTGCCCGAAATCTATCCTTAGCCCGGGTTGTGTAGATTCTATTTTTTTTCTCAGTATACTGATTACTTCTTCTGTTTTTTTATTCCTGCCTTTTTTTAATTGTATCAGGTAGTCACCCCGGTTTGGCTCTGTAATATAAAAGCCCATTTGCGTTCCGGTTCTCCTCGAGTATGCGGCAACCTCAGGGGTCGCCACAATTATTTTTTCTACTTCCCGCAGTATGCGGTCTGTCTCTTCCAGCGAAGTGCCCGGAGGAGAACTGTAATCAAGCACAATACTCCCTTCATCCATCTCGGGCAAAAACCCGGTTTCCAATCTTGGCACTATTAATACTATTGCCGCTATCAAACCGGAAACAATAAGTAAGCTAAATACAGGTCTGTGTATAAAGAATGATACCCAACCTTGCC
The DNA here is from genome assembly GCA_903882965.1 of uncultured Bacteroidota bacterium. Lineage (GTDB taxonomy): Bacteria > Bacteroidota > Bacteroidia > Chitinophagales > Chitinophagaceae > Nemorincola. The sequence continues at coordinate 15,203 of CAIRZD010000238.1, read as the reverse complement.
TTTTTACATCATGTCCTTTAGTAGATATTGTTCTGTCTTTTTTAGATAGTAATAAATAAACAACAGGCAAACATAACCAGGTCACAAAAAATGAGCACGTCAGCGTAATGATCATAGTATTGGTCATCACTTTAAAATAAGCCCCCGCCACACCACTCATTAATACAAACGGCAAAAAGATCACGATTGTGCTCACCGACGATCCTATCATTGCAGGGAACAGATACCGGATAGCTTTTTGAATTAATGAAGTCGTTGGCTCTTCAGGGTGCTCTTCATGCGTTCTGTGTATTTGCTCTACCACAACAATTGCATCATCTATAATTAAGCCTATAGCTGCAGCAATAGCGCCAAGTGTCATTATATTGAGCGTATAGCCAATGGTATAAAGCACGATCAGCGTAAGACAAAAGGTAACGGGTATCGTGATCAGGATCGTCGTGCTCGCTTTTAATGACCGTAAGAATAAGATAGCTACAATTATTGCCAGTGCCAGCCCTATCCATAAACTGTCTGTAACACTTTTTACAGAATCCTTCACAAAGTCCGCCTGGATATAATATGGTTTTATCGCTACATCCTTGGGTAATATTTTCTTTAATGCGGCTACTTTCCGTTCTGTTTCCTCAGATACATCAATAAGGTTTGAATTGGGTTGTTTCAATACGGCTATCAGTATCCCTTCTCTGCCATTCGCATTGATCTTTATGTATTCATTGGCTTCATGCACCTGCACATCTGCTACATCCTTTATATACACTATTCGCTTGCCATCATTACGCACTATTGTGTTCCCTATATCTTCAGTAGTATGCAATTGCGCATCCGTCACTGTAAGATATAGGTAACGGTAGTCTGATAAATAACCGTTCGATTTTATAAAATTAGTTTGTGCTAGCGCTGATGAAATGGAATCAGGCGTCACAGATAAGGCCGTCATCTTCTGCGGGTTCAGCGTCAGCCAGTATTCTTTTTGTTTGCCACCTATTATGCGGATCTCAGATACGCCATTCGTCTGCGACAAAAACGGCTTGATCGTATAAGTTGCAAGTTGCCTTAATTCTATCGGTGATCGTGTATTGCTTTCCAGTGTATAACCCATCACCGGCAATATCGATGGGTTCATCTTTTCCACACTGATCTGTACATCCGCGGGTAGTTGGTTTTTTATCTCGTTTATTTTCGATTCTATGCGTTGCTGGCTCAGGTCTATATTAGCATCCCAATTCATAAACGCTGATATCTCACAGCTTCCTCTGCTGGTAGTGCTTCGTATATCATGCAGGTCCGGCACTTGCTTTATCACATTTTCCAGTGGCTTGGTTACCGTTACCATCATTTTATTCACGGGCTGTAACCCTGCGTCTGCTATGATTTTTATTTTCGGAAAGGTGATCTCAGGAAAAAGCGCCGTTTGCATTTTATTATATACAAACATGCCGCCCATTATCAATAGTACGAATACTACCGACAATGGATTCTTATAGGAAACGAAAAAATTCTTCATGATGTTATTGCGCTATTTTCACTCTTGCGGTGTCCGGTAACCCATAATTCCCCGTAAGTAAAATTTTATCCGATGGCGAAAATTTCGGCTCCAGTATCTCTACCATATCCTTCGTTTCCATTCCTTTTTTTACAGGCACTTTTACTGCTGTATTTGAATCCGTCATCTCCATTACCCAAAAATCACTTTGCACATCATTCGTCAATATCGCTGCTTTCGGCAGCGATATTGTGTTTGCTTTATTTGTTTTTACGATCCTCACTTTGGCTATAAGGTTCTCTGGTATCTTATCTGCTCCCGGCACTTTTATTACAATATTCTGTGTCTGCGACGCAGGGTCCACGCTCGGCATAGATCCCGTTACTGTCCCTTTCAGTTTTGTGCCGTCCGGCAGCGTTAAGGCTACCGTATTGTTATTGGCCATATATTGTTTCAATTCATAAGGAAGGTTCAAAAGAAATGCAAAGCTGTTCTCATCGCTTATCACCGCAAGCTGCTCACCATCCTGCACATAATCACCCGCCTGGTGATTGAGTTGGGTAATATACCCGGTACTATTAGCCTTAATAATATTAACACCTGAAAATTTAAATGTTGGATCAAGTGTGTTGATCGAATTGCCTATACTTTGTGCTTCTTTCGTTTTTAATACAAACAGTATTTGTCCTGCGGCTACATACTTACCGGGTACAGCATTTACTGTTTGTATGTACCCGTTCAAATTTGCTTTTACATAACTTTTTTGCAGGAAGGTTGCTGTTGCATTCAGCTCTATGTACTCCGTTAGCCCGTCTGTACTTACTGATGTTACCGTAACAGGTGTCCCGGCAGATTGCTCTTTCTCTTCAGCAGTTTCTTTTCCTCCACTGCGGCAAGACGTCGCTACCAGTATGGTCATACTTAAAAGCAGGCAAACGTATCTTTCAAAAGTAGGCATCTTATATATTTTATCGGTTCCAGTAATTCAGTTGGTTGATGATCTGCATGCGGCTTATATTATTCTGTGTCAAAAGATTTTTTGCAGAGAGATAGTTGTTTATTGCTATCACAAAGTCGGTGATCTTTGCATCACCGGTTTCTAATAATTTACTGTTTATGTTTATAAGCCCTTCTGCATATTTTATCTGGTCATTTATATCATTGATCAGTGATTCGGTTGCGGCAAGTTGTTGTTTTAGCTGTGCTATTTGCTGTTCATACTGCCTTGTAAAGAAATCTTTATAATCCGCGCTGGTATTTTCCAGCAGCCGCACCTTCTGCTGTAACAGGCTTTTCTGGTTTCCGTCATAAATAGGCACACTCAGGTTCAGCCCTACACTATACCCGAAATTTTTATACGCCTGGTATTGAAATGAAGAGCTGAAACCTGCATTCGCAAAACCATTTAGTTTAGGATGGTAACTATAATTGATCAGGTTTATCTCATGCTCCAGCTTTAAACTGTCCGATGTGTATCGCAGAAAAAAAACAGATGAAGCAGCATCCGGCAAATGCTGTAGCGCCACATTCGGAGCATCCAGCATAGCAGCCGAAGTATCAAAAATGCCGCACAGATAATTGAGCATCGCAAAGTCATTCTTGTATTGGATCTGTAGTTGCTTTATTTGCAGGTCTTGCTGTTTCAATGTTACTAAAAAAGTCAGGTAGTCTGCTTGCCGGTATATATTATTTTCTGTTAGTTTTTTTAATACCAGTTCCTGCTTGCTCAGCAAGCTGTGTATATCAGAATAAAAATTTAATTGTTGCAGATCACCATAGGTGCTTATATACTGGGCTGTTATTGTTCTTTTAAGATCTTGCTCCGATACTTTTTTCGCGTTACGTAATGAGTCGCTTAAATAATTGATATTGCCATACTGCGCTTGCAGGTTCTTTTTCCCTATAAATGTTTGGTCCACATTCACCAGTTCATTGAATGATGCAATGTTGCTTAATATAGCATCATAACCATAGCCATTTACAACCGGGGCAACCGTATTATAAGATACACCCGTTACCTGTGGTTTAAAAGTTGCCCGCAATCGTTGGCTGTCTATGTTATTATTAGCCACCTGGTTTTGAAAATCTTTTAACAATGGGTTATTCGCAATACCCGCCGCAATATAATAGTCCAGGTTTTTATCCTGCGCAAATAGCTGGTGGCCAAACAGAAAAAAAACAATTATCAGCCCCACATTTACAATACGGAGTTGTACAGATAAATTGGTATTCCAGGATTTCATCATTACAAAGAACGCAACAAATTCTGTAGAGATTTTATAGTTGGGTTACAGTATTTGCAAAAATTTGCATTTTTTAATCATTTTCACTATCAATATACCCTCTTTTGCTATAAACTGAATAAAATAGTAAATTTGTATAAAGCGCTTTTTTGTATGACAACCACCGAAGCATTATGGAAACAAGTAAAAAAACAAATTGATAAAGCTGATGAAAATTCATTACGCAGGGTAAATGCGATCCTTGAAATTGATCAGCAGAACAATGAGTGGTGGAATGATAAAGTATTCATAAAAGAGTTGGATAGGAGGCATGAAGCGTTAGAGTCTGGCGAAGATAAAGGGGTTACAATTGATCAATTCAAAGCTTCTTTAGAAAAACATAAGAATAAGAAGCATGCAAAATAAACCTGCTTACACCACTATTTTATCCATCAGGGCAGAAAAAGAAATAATTGCTTCATTCGATTGGTATGAAGATCAGCAAAAAGGTTTGGGTAATAGGTTTGTAGAAAAAGTATTGCGAATTATTGCTAATATCTAGCAAGGCCCAGAGTTATTTTCATTTAAATATAAGTCATACAGGGAAGCCAATATTACTCAATTCCCTTTTGTTATCATTTATCGGATCAATAAAAGAAAAAACATTATCCGGGTCCTTTCTGTATTTCATACTGCCCAAAATCCCATTAAGAAGTATCAATAAGGAAATCAGCATCTGCTACGGCTAAGTAATTCCCACCCAGGAGTCTCCGCTATTCGCGGTACTCTTGGAGAATCAAGGTACTGGTGCTGACGCTTGCATATAATTTTTCCATCACTGGGTACGTAACACCTCCTCTCCTTTGGAGAGGCCGGGAGAGGTCTATATCTACACTAGATCAACATTAAACCGCACATTCTCCATTTTTCCAAAAAATACCCGTAACAAAGCCAGGGAGATAAAGAAATAAAAGGTGTATACACTTTTCACCATTTGTTCCCCACATGTCCGACATTTACAAAACATAAGCTTAGACAAATGCTTTTGCGCTTAGCAGATTTTTTTATTTTCTTTGCCGAAAAATCTACACAGAAATTTTTCAGTAGGCAATGTCCCGCCTGCTACAAAAAAGGAACATTTTGAGACATTTTAAACACTAAGAAAAAGATTAAAAATACTACTGCATTTTTTTATAATTTGGCATAAATTTTTGACTACTAACTATTTACAATGAAAAAAGTACTGATCACGCTCGCAGCTTGTTTTATTACCATAAGCACATTTGCACAAAAAAATAAAATAAAAATCACAACAGAATACGGCAATATCGTACTCATGCTCTACGATAATACCCCAAAGAATACCGATAATATGGTGAAACTCACCAAAGACCATTATTACGATAGTACCCTCTTCCACCGCTGCATTCCGCAATTCGTCATCCAGGGCGGTGATCCTAAATCAAAACAAGCCAAGCCCGGTGTACCCCTTGGAGAAGGCGACCTCGGCTATACCGTTCCCGCCGAAATAAATGATACTGATTTTCACAAACGTGGCGCAGTAGGTGTTGCCCGCGATAACACCCCCGATAAGTCTGGTTCCGCTTGTCAGTTCTACATAGTAGTCGGGAAAAAATACACAGACGATGATCTCGATAAAGTAGCTAAAAAATCCGGCAGAACATTCACAGCATCACAACGTGAGGTTTATAAAACCATAGGTGGCACCCCACACCTTGATGGCAATTATACCGTCTTCGGAGAAGTAATAGAAGGCATGGATATCGTAGACAAGATAGCCAATGAAAAACGCGACAGCCACGACCGCCCCCTAAAAGATATAAGAATGATAAAAGTAAGGTTGAAGAAAAAGAAACACTTCTTGTTTTTCTAACCTCAAAAAAATATCCTGATAGTCTGGTATCGTAAATTACCCGAGCTATACGATCCCAGCCCCAGGAGAGATGCTGCTGCTTCATGGTTCAAAGCTATTTCCAGAAACCCTGCACTATTGAACCGGCATAGCGGCTCACCCTCAGGTACATCATTATAGTTATTGCTTATGGTAGTTATATCCTGCATCCTCATCACCTTTATCCTGAATGGCCTGCCATTTAGATATTCATCAAACTGCTTTCTGGTAATGTCCAGCACTATATTCTCATACCGGTCAATATATAGTATGTTGCAATCTACACCCAGCGGCATCACCTGTGGTTGTAAAAGTCTGCGTGCTATTTTTATTTCACAAGGCTTATATTGTGTTGCATTTTTCTGTGCTAACGATTTTATTACCTTGCCCGCACTGTTTATCCAATCACTAAAACTATACTGGCCTGCAAATTCAAAACACTGCAATGCACTGTCCAGCTCACTTCCGAATGCCAAGGCTAATATTCCATTATCAGGAGCTATGAAATAGAAACCATCCTTTTCCGCAAGCAACATCCGTGGGTTATCTCCTGAAAATACATCAACAAGTAAAATATGAATAGTGCCTTTCTGGAAGTGCCTGTAAGCAGATAATAACAAATAAGCAGCCTGTTGCAAATCGTATTGAACCACATTATGTGAAATATCTACGAATACAGGATCCGGCGCATAGCTCATTAGTATAGCTTTCGCGTTGGTTACAGAAACGTCGCGGGTACCCAGGTCTGATAATAATGTGATTGTTACGTTACTCAATAGTGTAATGGTTCTATAAAACCATGCTTCTAAATTACAGAATTTATGAACGATAACAGTACAAAATTCACAGCCCGCTTTATGGCGGGCTGTGAATTTTTTATTGCTTATCTGTTGAGCAACTAAAGTGTTCGCTTAACTTCCACTTCTTCATATCCTTCTATGATATCGCCTGTGCGCACATCATTATAATTTTTGACAGAGAGCCCGCATTCGTATCCTGCATTCACTTCTTTCACATCGTCTTTAAAGCGTTTCAATGAGGCCAGTTCACCATTGTATACAACAATACCATCGCGGATAAGATTTAACTTGGTTTGGCGAGTCATTTTACCGTCAAGTACATAACAACCTGCAATAGTACCAACTCCACTTATTTTGAACACTTCGCGTACTTCTATATTGCATACGGTCTTTTTCTCCACCTTTGGTTCCAACAGGCCTTCCATTGCACTCTTTATTTCTTCAATTGCATCGTAGATGATTGAGTAAGTGCGTATTTCTATATTTTCCTGCTCGGCAAGTTTTGCTGCCTGAATAGAAGGGCGTACCTGGAAACCAATAATAATCGCATCAGATGCGGTAGCGAGCAATACATCGCTTTCTGTGATCTGCCCAACACCTTTATGCACTACATTGATTGCAACTTCTTCGGTTGATAATTTCTGTAAAGAATCGCTTAGCGCTTCTACAGAACCATCAAAGTCGCCCTTGATAATAACTCCAAGTTCCTTAAAGTTTCCGAGTGCGAGGCGGCGGCCAATTTCATCAAGGGTGATATGTTTGCGTGCGCGAATACCTTGCTCACGCATAATCTGTGCCCTATGGTTGGCTAGCTCTTTAGCTTCATCCTCATTTTCAAATACTCTGAATTTTTCACCAGCCTGTGGCGCTCCATTAAGACCCAGTACTTGTACCGGAGCTGATGGACCGGCAGAGGTAACACGTTGTCCACGTTCATTGAACATTGCTTTGATCTTACCATAATACTGTCCGCAGGCTATCATATCTCCCTGATTAAGTGTACCGTTTTGCACAAGTATAGTAGACTGATATCCTCTGCCTTTATCCAGCGAGGCTTCAATAACGCTACCATTAGCAACGCGGTCTGGGTTAGCTTTCAGTTCAAGTAATTCAGCTTCAAGTCCAATTTTTTCAAGGAGCAGGTCTACATTGATTCCTTTCTTGGCAGATATTTCCTGGCTCTGGAACTTACCGCTCCAGTCTTCTACCAATATATTCATATTGGCGAGTTGTTCTTTTATTTTTTCCGGGTTAGCGCCTTCCTTATCTATTTTATTGATAGCAAAAATCATAGGCAGGTTTGCGGCCTGCGCATGGGAGATTGCTTCCTTGGTTTGTGGCATTATGGCATCATCAGCAGCTATCACAATTACTGCAATATCTGCGACTTTGGCACCACGGGCACGCATAGCTGTAAATGCTTCGTGACCAGGGGTATCAAGGAAAGTGATCTTTTTGCCTGTTGATGTAGTTACCTGATAAGCACCTATGTGCTGGGTAATACCACCGGCCTCACCTGCAACCACATTAGCGCTCCGTACATAATCGAGTAATGATGTTTTACCATGATCCACATGACCCATGATAGTAACTATGGGTGCACGGGGCTCAAGGTCTTCGGGAGCATCTATATCCTCTATTATTTCTTCGGCTTCCTGCTCCAGATTGATGAATTCCACATCATACCCAAACTCGCTTGACACAAGTTCTATTACTTCCGCATCAAGTCGTTGGTTAATGGATACCATTATACCAAGGCTCATACATTTACTGATAACGTCAGCAAAGCTTACGTTCAGTAAATTTGCCAACTCACTCACCGAAATAAATTCGGTAACCTGTATCACGTTATCCTGTTCTGCATTTTCTGCAGTGGCGCGTTTCTCGGCCATTTCATCCCGCTTGTTACGACGGTATTTGGCCTTCAGGTTTTTACTGCGGGTAGATCCGGTCAGTTTCGCCTGTGTTTCGCGAATTTTATCTTGTATTGCTTTTGTATCAATTTCCTGCTGTTGCGCAGTAACAGGTGCATTACGTGGTGCGCCACGGCGATCTCCACCACCATCTCTTCCACCCGGACGGAAATTACCACCTCCGCCTCCCTGACCCTGCCTTGGGGCGCGATCATTACCCCCATGACCGGGGCTGGTTTGCGGGCCTGAAGGCCTGCGCTCCCGGTTGAATGGGGCAGCACCTTGCTGCGGCCGGGCTCCCGGCCCACCCTGACCCGGAGGCTGGTTGCGATCGCGATTATTAGGATCGGGCTTGTGTGTTTCCGGTTTCTTTTCTACCGGTATACGTTTGCGCTTGCGTTTTTCCCTATTATCAGGCCTGTTATTATTATTATTATTTCCTGATGGCTGAGATACCGGTAATTCTATTCTTCCTATGATCTTAGGCCCTTCCAGTTTCGGAGCCTTCATTTCTATATGCTCAGGTTTACCTGCACTATCTTCTTCTTCTGTGTCTTTTTGAGGTGGTGCAACTTCCTTTTGTAAAACCGGTTCTGGCTCAACAGTAATTTCTTTTTTTGCTTTTGCAGCCGGCGCAATAGTTTTCTCTGCTACTTCTTTAACTTCTTTTGGTGCGGTCTTTTTTTCAACTTCCTTTTTCTTTGCGGCTCCTTTCTTAGGCCGTGAAGCAAGGTTAAGATCATCTAAATTTATCTTACCAAGAATATTCGGGCCTTCAATTTTAGGCGCTTTAACATCCAGATGTTCAGGTTCGTTATCTTCAGTGCCGGTATCGGTTGTTTTTTTGCTGCTTTTGCTTACTGTTTTCTTGGTAGTGTCTTCTGGCTTTTCTGTTGTTGTAGCCGCTATTTTTTTAGCGGGCACTTCTACTTTATCAGCTACTACCTCTTTAACCGTTGGTTCTTCTTTCACCACAGGTGCCGGAGTTGCAACTTTTTTCTGCGGCTCTTCTTTTATATCCGCGGCCTTTTCTTTTGTTTCTTTTGGCTTTTCTTCTTTAGCTTTTGGTTTTTGTTCTACAGTTTGAGGCTCATCCTTCTTATCTTTTACACTAATATCCAGGTCCTCTTTTGATCTTTTAAGACTATCAAGTAATGATCCTTTTGGCAAAGCGATTTCTTCGCTCCTGCGTTTTGCCAGTTTATCCTGGGCAAACTCTACCTGCAGGGCATTATACATCTGCTCTGTTAACTTGGTGCTTGGGCTACTTGTGACCGTAAAGCCTTTATCGGTAAGAAACGCAACAAGCGTGTCTTTACCAATATTAAATTCTTTGGCGGCTTCCAGTAACCTTGGTGTTTTTGTTATCATTTATGTTCCTTCTATATAATTTTTGCTAAAGTTGCCTTAGCCTTATCCTTGTATACAAACCTACGTCATTTTAACTAAAGCGAGATGTCTTCTGACGGCACTTTTGCCTTTTTAAAAACACCTTTTGTTCAGTTTTTTTATTCCTCTGTATTAAATTCTGCTTCAAGTACCTTGCGTACGTCGCGTACAGTTTCTTCTTCAAGATCAGTACGGCGCACCAACTCTTCGGCAGATAATTCCAATACACTTAATGCAGTATCACAACCAATACGTTTAAATTCATCTATAACCCATGGTTCTATCTCATCTGCAAATTCATCAAGGTCAATATCGTATTCAACTTCTTCTTTCACATCACGATATACATCTATGCTATAGCCTGTAAGTTCCTGTGCCAGCTTGATGTTTACTCCTTTTTTACCAATTGCTAATGATACCTGATCAGGATCAAGGTAAACGTCAGCGCTATGATCTTCATTATTCAGCTCCATTTTATTGATGCGTGCCGGTGTCAATGAGCGCTGTAATAACAGTTGTATATTATTAGTGTAGTTTATAATATCGATGTTCTCATTGCGCAGTTCGCGTACTATGCCATGTATGCGACTTCCTTTCATACCTACGCATGCGCCTACCGGATCTATACGGTCGTCATAGCTTTCTACAGCTACTTTGGCGCGTTCGCCCGGCTCTCTAACTATTTTTTTCACTACAATAAGTCCATCCATTATTTCGGGTACTTCTATCTCCAGAAGTTTTTCAAGGAACGATGGGTGCGTGCGGCTTAATATAATGATCGGTGAATTATTACGCATTTCAACTTTTTTCACTACTGCGCGTACACTCTCTCCTTTTTTGAAAAAATCGGTAGGTATTTGCTCCGACTTTGGCATTATAAGCTCATTGCCTTCATCATCAAGCAATAATATTTCCTTTTTCCATATCTGGTATACTTCCCCGCTTATAATATCACCTATACGGTCGGCATATTTTTTAAGTAAATTATTCTTTTTAAGGTCCCCGATACGTGCTGCAAGCGTTTGTTTTGCAGCAAGAATTGCACGGCGGCCAAAGTTGCGTACATCTACCTCTTCGTATACTTCTTCGCCTACACTATAATCAGGCTCTATTTTTATCGCTTCAGCATAGGGTATTTGCAGGTTCTCATCTTCTACCATGCCATCTTCCACTATCACGCGGCGCCTGAATATTTCAAGGTCACCTGTCTGGTCATTCACGATTACGTCAAAGTTTTCGTCCGTCACATATTTTTTGCGCAGCAACGTTTTGAAAACGTCTTCCAATACCTTCATTAAGGTAGGCCTGTCAATGTTTTCGGCGTCTTTAAACTCCTGGAAGGAGTCAATGAGATTAATACTTGCCATATGCTTTCTTTTTCATCCCGATGCATCGGGATTTTAATTAAAAAATGATTTGTACTACTGTTTTTTTAATGTTTACAAATGGTATTTCTGCTATTATTGTCGCATCCTTTTGTTTGGGGCCTTTTATCTCAAGGGTTATATGCTCATCGGTTGCATCTTTCATCAATCCTGTTCTTTCTACTCCTTCATTATCTGTTACTGTTACTTTACGGCCAATGTTCTTTTTATACTGGCGTACATGTATCAATGGCTCATCCACGCCCGGGCTCGATACCTCAAGCGAAAAGTCTCCGTTAGGAAACATCTGCTCAGCTTCTATAGCCGCATATAGTTTACGGTTCACCATAGTACATTTCTCTATAGAGAAGCCACTATCTGCATCAAGGTATACCTTTATATTATTTATCGGCTTTACTTTTACATTGACGATAAAAATATCGGTGCCTTCCAGCAATGGTTCTAATAAAGCATAAACTTTTTCCGTTGTCTCGGCCATAACTTAAAAAACGAGGGGACAACTAATGTGTCCCCTCTCTTTTTGAATTTCAATAGCAAATGTACAACAATTTTCTTATTACACAATCACCTTTAGTTATATGCATGCAATTATATTTTCATTAACGGCATTAACCGCCTTATATCTGCATTTTACCCTTTAGAAATATCATCTTCGCCTATTGGGTTTTATATAAATCAACCAAAAGCTTAACTTTGCAGTTATGTTGAAAGATATAATTGTACTGGGGATAGTTATTTTCCTCATATATCGTATACTGAACCGCTATGTGCTTCCCATATTCCGTTTTACTACCGCTGCAAATGATAATATGCGCAGGATGAAAGAACAAATGAAGGAAATGGAGCGAAATATGAGCCAACCTACCCAAAAGAAAACCGTGGAAAAGGAAGGAGATTATATAGATTATGAGGAAGTGAGGTAAGCTACAAACCATACCTAAAAGGCTTCTTCATGAAATTCATATACCCTAATTAGTCTTTCCTTTAAATATATGCTCTTCAATGGTCATTCCCTTATCAAGGAATATTGTCTGAATACCCAGTTCTTTAGCGCCTGCTATATGCTGCGGGCTATCATCAATAAATAAGGTATGTTCCGGTTTCAGCCCATTATCATCCAATACCCGCTGAAATACTTCTTTCATAGGTTTGCGCAACCCAACACGATGCGATAAATATACCTTATCAAAAAACACCCCGATATTGGGAATACCATGCGTTCGCATCAAAATTTCATTAAATGCGTCTTCATGTACTTCATTGGTATTGCTCAGCAAGAAAAGATCATTGTAAAGTCTCAATTGCTGTAAAATTTGCAGCCTGCGCACCGGAAAATCGAGCAGCATGGCGTTCCACGCATTTAATATTATTTCATCCGTGGCATTTGACCCCGAAACTTTTCGTAATTCACTGACGAACTCTTCGCTGCTGATCTCACCTATTTCAAATTTGTCAAACAAGTCTGACTGTTTCAACTGCGAAAATAATTCCGTGAAATTATGTATGCCTGCATCTGCGAAGGCCTTTTCGGTAAGCTTATAGTCAATATTCAGTATAACGCCTCCGAGATCGAAAATGATGTGTTTGATGCCTTGTATCATAATGCAAAAGTATGATGAAAATCTTTTTCTCTTTTTTGAGAAAAACCTATACATTTGCACTCCAATTTTGCCTAACGGCATCGGGCCTATAGCTCAGTTGGTTAGAGCACCTGACTCATAATCAGGTGGTCCTAGGTTCAAATCCTAGTGGGCCCACCGCCACAGATAAGGGTTTCAGAGGATTACACCTTTGGAACCCTTTTTCATTTGCACCATTTTTTGCACCATAGCCACAGTACACATACTCCAAGAATTACCAGAATAGGCTAAGTGAAAAAATAATTGTTAGTCGGTCAGTCGAATTATATAGGGATATGAAGCGACCGACCAGAATACTTTATCGGATTTTTAGAGATCAATTATTACAAAAGGTGTGTTTTTTTGGTGCAATCTTTTTACAGATTTATCTGGACTATGTATTTACTTTAGATACTGCTGCATCAAGACTGGCAAAATACGTTTGCGTAATTGTAAGTTCTGATATTGCGTTATCAAAATCCTCTTGTGTGATAAGTTCCCCGGATACACAACATTTTCTTTTAGCACAATAAGCATTTAATGCAGGAGTGCCGGTTACAATTTCTATTACATCAATTTTAAGCATATCATTGTTGAATTAGGTATAATATAATATACACTAATTATGTCATATTGTCAAATGCAAATAATGGATGTAGTATTTTGAATTGTCAAATATATTGCGTATACTTTATTATAGTAAAATATATTTTATGATTGATGTAAATATAATTGAAATTATTAATGAGAAAAAATTGAAAAATTATACAGGAACTTTTGAATTACCTGATAATATTCAATATATGCCTAATGCCATAGATACTATTTGTTTTGCTGCACCAAAACCGATTAGAAAATTGGAGTGGGTGGACTGTCAATAATAGATATAATATCCCAATCAGTAGTATCAGAATTTTTTTGAAATACTATTCGTCTAATATTAGTTGGATGTACTGTTCCATCATCATTCAAACAGACAGTGTTTTGATGTGATATATTAGGCACGTGTGTTGTTGCATCTGGTAAATTTAGAAATATCGTTCTTAAATCACTTACTGATAGTCGCATATTTTAATTTTCCGGCAATATACAGCAAACTATATTTAGTTGGATTTGGTTTATTTAGAAAATAGTCGTATATTTTATTATACAAAATAAATATTATCAGAACATGCTACCCCTTTACACTTTTACTTTGTGGCTTGTAATATATGGATTTGGATTTTCCTTTGAAATGCTTAGAAATTGGGATACTGAGCCTAAAATAGAAAATGAAAGTTTGCTATTATCTGTAGTATCGAACCCAATACTATTAGTCTTATCCATATTGATGACTTTTTTACTATTTTTTTATTCTCCCTCTGTGTAATAATTATATTAGCAATTATCTCATCTACTTTTTCAAGTAATGATTTTTCAACTTCTGCTGTACTTGCAATTTTATCAAAAAGATCACTGTTTTTATCTGTATCATAGAGTGAAATAATTTTTGTTTTTTCAATTTTATCTAAGCCTTTTTCTCTAGTCCTAAATAGCGCAATTACCCCTATTATATCCAATATAAGAGCGATAATATTTAACAAATAGGCAGAACTATCTGAAATTAGTGAACACATAAATTGAGTATTTTAATGCAAAATACAAAAGTTAATATACAGAATCAATTTGCCCTAAAATCAAATTCTGATGTGTATATCTGCTTACCATCTTTACAGTTATACAAAACATCAGGCGCACGTAATTTCGATTCTTCTATAGCAAACTTTTTATAGGCTTCCGGATACAAGCCATCTGTATATTCAACAAACTGCATCAAGAAACCGTCACAATGAGTACAAAAGATAAGCCCTTCTGTCCAGTGCATTTTATCTGCGCCATGATGTTCTTTACAACCTGTTTTTGATTTTGGCACATCAGGAGTAGCAGGGAACAAATAGTTTTCCTCCGGGTCATAGAAGTATAACAAATCAGCCTCAAATATTTCTACATCAGACTTTCCACATTCATTGCATTTTCCCCTTTCCTTTTTCATCCACTGCTTTAATGATACAAATTCTTCTTTGCGTCCACAGCAGGTGCAGGCATATATAGCAACTTGAAAAAAGACGTTCTTACTCATACAATTTCATTTTTTAATTCAGACTGTGCATATAATGTATACGGTCTAACAAATATAGCCTTGCTGCTTGTTTATCTGCTACTGCTGCCTGGGTAATATCTTTATCAAGGCAAGGCTCAACCTGTAATAATCCTCCACTATTCGATCACTCATGTACAAAGTCTTTTGTGGTATGTTTAATAACTGATGGTAATAACCAAGATGGTAATGCCCGTGTTGCCAGTTAGATTTTATTGCCTTTGTAAATCGTCAGCATAAAGTGGACTAAAAACAGCATAACTTTAGATAGTGTTTCCATTGTTAACCAACAAAAAATGTAAACATGGAATCAAACAAAAAGCAGTCCACAGAAAACTTC
>CAIRZD010000237.1 GCA_903882965.1 uncultured Bacteroidota bacterium | reverse complement strand
GATAACTACGATTCATTCACATACATACTGCATGACTACCTGCTGCAGACTGGAAACGACTGTGTTGTGTACCGGAATGATGAAGTATCCCTCCCGCAATTAATTGAAATTAATCCGGCGCGTATTATCATTTCTCCGGGCCCTGAAACACCATTACAGGCTGGTATTACCATGGATGTGATAGATCATTTTCATACACGCATACCCATACTTGGGGTGTGCCTGGGCCACCAGGCGCTGGGAATGTATTTTGGAGCGAAGCTTGTACACACATCTTACCCGATGCATGGGAAAACGAGCGAGATTACCCACACGTCGCATCCATTGTTTAAAGGGGTACCATCGCCATTTACAGCCATGCGGTATCATTCGCTGGCAGTAACCGATTTTAATGATACACCATTAGAATTATTAGCAAGTACGGATGATGAGACAATAATGGCACTGGCTCATAAACAATATCCGTGCATAGGTGTACAGTTTCATCCTGAATCTGTGGGTACAGAATATGGGTTGCAGTTATTAAAGAACTGGGCTGAGATAGATTGATGGCAGCTGAGTAAACCTTATTTTCCGGGCTTCAATATTCCTTCATATTCTGCCGGTTGCGATAATATGGAAAGGGCTTTATCCAGTTCCTTATCGTGCTGCATGCTCTGGGCTATGCGGCCGCGGGTATAATAATACCGCGATGCGATCTCATTCTCCAGCATTTCTTTTACCTGCTCTTTATTTTTGAGGAGGTCTTGTTTTTTGTCGTGAGAGAGTTTGTTTTTCAGGGCATCAAATTCCCGTTCAGCATCATCATAATATTTTTCCCTTACCGCCATTTTTCTCAATGAGTCGAGGCCATCTTCGGTTTCTGTCTTATAGGCGTAATCCTTATTTTCGAGCCATTTTGCGAAGTCATTAAACTCTGCATCTGTAAGGGTGAATTTATCAGCAGGTGCTATTGTTTTATGTTTGCCGGCATATTCTGTGGCATAGTCGAACAGGTAATTTTTTGTGTATAGTGTTACCCCTATCATACTGGTAGGGTCGTCTTTTACATTTACATCTACAGCAATGCCACCCCCGCTGAGCACAGTACGCCCGGCTTTTGTTTTGTATGCTTTTTTAAGTGAGTCGGGTATGAAACCTACACTGCCATCGGCATTGCGATGCGCATAATCGATCATCTGTATACACCTGCCGCTTGGGGTATAATAGCGGGCTATCGTTAATTTAAGACGGGCATTAAACCCTAATTGATGCACTACCTGCACCAATCCCTTGCCATAAGAGCGCTCTCCGATTATTACGCCACGATCGAGATCCTGTACAGTTCCGGCTACTATTTCGGAAGCAGAAGCGGATGAGTGATTTACGAGCACGGTTAATGGCATTGTTTTATTCCATACTGTACCCGGGGTTTTATATTCTTTGTCCAGGTCTGCTATTTTGCCTTTGGTGCTAACGACCAGCTGCCCTTTATCAACAAATATGTTACATATGCCAACAGCTTCTTCAACCAATCCGCCGGGATTGTTCCTGAGATCCAGCACCATACCTTTTAAGGCAGGCTGTGCTTTTTGAAGACTATCGAAGGCATCCCTTACTTGCCGTGCACAACCTTGTGTGAATTGTGTGAGACGTACATAAGCTATATTGTTTTGCGAGCCTTCAAGGCTGGCGTATGGTACACTGGATATTTCTATTTCACTGCGGGTAACAATTTTTTGTGATACAGCATGCGTAAAAGCGTCTTTGATCTTCATTGTTATTTGTGTGCCGGGGGAGCCCTTCATAAGCATTCCCAGATCATCAATACTTTTTCCTTTTACAGCCTGGCCATCTATTGACTCAACCATATCTCCGGGATGCAGGCCTGCTTTTTGAGCCGGACTATTTTCGTATACATCCCCTACATAAATATCGTCGCCCTTGCGGTGCATATTCGCGCCTATGCCACCATACTTGCCGGTAGTCATGAATTCATATTCTTCGATATCAGATTCGGTTATATAATTTGTATACGGGTCAAGGTCTTCCAGCATAGCATCAACTCCTACTTTTACTAATTTTCCCGGCTCTATCGGGTCTACATAGTAGGTGTTGAGCTCCTTCATTATATTGGTATAAACATCTAGGTTTTTAGATATTTCAAAATATTGATCATTTGTCCTGGCCCGGATAAATAAAAAAACTGTAGCTGTAAGGGCTACACCAGCCAGGAACCCTTTTGAACTTTTGATCTTTTTCAACAATCTTAGCACGATCTGTATTATTATAGTAAGCAATGTACGATTTTTACCGCTTCAAAAAGGGGTGATGTGTTAATAAAACAGCTAAGAATTTTATAAATTTTGTTATAATTATAGTAATTTGTATCAGAATGTATCTTCACATTGTCAACCACGAGTTATGAGTTACCGGACCGCGGCTTTCTTCGCCCTGTTTTTTCTAATAGCTATAAACAGCAGCGCTCAAAAGCAATTCACTGAAGGTGTTGTCGCTTATAAAATTAAATTGGAATCGGCCGACCATAAAGAATATAATGGAGTATATACGTTTACTTTTAAAGGCCCATACATAAAAAAAGAATTAAAGCTGGATAATGGATTTAATGATGTGGTAATAATGGATTGTGGTACCAATAAAGTTCATTCATTGCAAAACAGGGATGGCAAAAAATATGCGATACAACTAAGTATGGAGGAGATGCTTAAAATGCAGGCTCCTTTTTCAGGGTTTACGCTAAAAAATGAAGAAAAAAGCAGCAGTAATATTGCCGGTTATGTAGTTTACAAAGGTAAAGTAAATTATAAAAATGGCTCGAGTTCGGATATCTATTATTCCAAAGAATGGTGTCCAACACAGCCGGTTACCTTTGATCGTTTTCCGGATGCGAAGTTTATGCCAATGCGATATGCCTATACCGACGAGCATGGGATATCTATGGAATTTGAAGTTATGAAGATAGAAGTGGGACCGGTAGAAAATGCTATATTCAGGATACCCGTTGATTATAAAATGATCTCGTATGAAGAATATAAGCAGTTGAGTAAATAATTTGCATGATAAGTGCATTGTATAAATCAATACATTCTGCAGTTTTTTTGATAGTTTCGTATGGCACCAAAGATTTATTTTGACAACTTTATTCAGATCCTATATTGACCGGAGGCATTTTATACTCTTATTCCCGGTGCTTTTTTTCTTCTCAAATTTAGGGGCGCAGGTAAAAACAGAGAAGAGTAAAGACCCCGATAATATGCCCCGTCCGAGGGATGTGAAAGTGCTGGAGGAGCATGAAGACAAAAACGGTAACCTGGTGCGCACTATTCAATATTTCCAGGGAAGAGAAAAGATAACAGAGACAGAAACAATACGTGCAGACATTGGGTTGCACAGACCTATCAACCCTGATACATTGAACAAAGACTCAGTAGTTGTGATCGTCAATAAATCGCGTTATAATCTTGAAGTATATTACAAGAGAAAAAAAATACGGTCTTATAAAGCAGTTTTCGGACCCAAACCGATGGAGAATAAAAAGATGGCAGGAGACCGTTGTACGCCTGAGGGTTGGTTCCTGATAAAAACAAAAAATCCGAACTCGAAGTATAATAAATTCATGCTGCTGAATTACCCTAACGATTCTTCAATTGCGCATTTTAATGAATTAAAGGCTAATGGAACAGTGCCAAGATCTGCACAAATAGGAGGTGATGTGGGTATACATGGCATATGGAAAGGAGGTGATGATATGATAGAAAAGGGTGTATGCTGGACGGATGGCTGTGTAGCGCTAAAGAATAAAGACGTTGATGAACTGTATACTTTCATTAGCGTAGGTACAAAAGTATTTATACGAAAATGAATTTACCTCCTTATTGTTACAGCTAAATTATTTCTGCTATTTTAGTTTGTTCCTGCATGAATTGTTCGTATGCCTGCCGCCACCCTTTCCATTCTGAGCTTGTGCCGAGCGAAAAATTATGAAATACTGTTATCATGGTACTCCCTGTCTTGTGTAGCCTGCTACTCATAGCTGCCAGTTTTTCGAATGCTTCGGTTGCTGATAATTTTGCTTCATAATGGGCTGTAGTATCCATAAAGCAAAAGGGATAGATCCGGAGCGGTGTGATTGTGTCTTTTTCTAGATCATACCAGGAAAACGAGTTGCCGGTACCGGCACGGAAGCCAAGATGGGAGCCATACCCCATGCTGTAATCTTCTGTGATACCATTTTCTAGCAGCATGCGGTAGGTTTGGGGCATTTTAAGCTTGATATAATGTTGCCTGGAAATATGAATGTTCCGGCCAGAAACCTGTTCGAGTAATTTTTTTTCTTTGCCAAGTGCGCCACCTCGTTCTGAGAAATAAGAGGGGTGTATCCCTATATTGCTTTCGCGCACAAGATTTTTTATTACCCGCATCATAGCCGGGTGTTCCGGGTGAATATTTTTGTCGAAAGCGGTTCTCTTGAATGATGATAATACAAAATAGAGTGGTTTATAATCGTACTCTTTGTGTAGTTGCCTTAACCATCTGAAAGAATCGTAAGGGTCTTTCTGTTTTTTTTTCAATACCTGTGTGCGCTCACTTATCTGTCTTACATCACCTTTAAGTAGCGCCCGCATATATGCACCGGCTATGCGGCCTATGCCTTTATGCAGATGGGAATAAGCCATATCTATATCGTAGGTGGGCAGGTATAAAAAGTGTGTTGCTTCGGCATGTATTCCGCAACTTTCCTGCAATTGTTTTCTGAATGCGGTAACCCATTCGTCAGCAAGGGGGCGCAGTAGCCAGCCTTTTTTATGCAGTATACTGTTTGTAGCAGGGTATCTGTCATGCTTATCAGGGGTGTATGGGTAATACTCCTCGTAGCGCGATAATAAAAAGAAGATAGCAGAAAATAAATCGAATGGTAAAGTGTATTCATTAACGGAAACAGCAAACAGAGTAGGGATATCTTTCCATGTTCCGGGTTTTGGATCAATTTTGTGTACACCTCTTTGCAATAGCAAGTGCTCATCCGGTATGGAAATACTATTTGGCAATTGCCTGCCATAAGATATAAAAAATGGAAGATGTGCTGTGTCTTCAATATTCGATGTAATACTATAATTGAGATGTAGCCGCTCCCGTAACAGCCAGTCTAAAACGAATTTTAGGCGAATGCTGTTCTCTGCGCTATATACAACTATAGATTCCATATAGTGTGTGTTAATGTTTCTTGCGGGCCTTCCACATTTTATTAAAAGATGTTTCCGCAAATTGTATTTCGCCCCTGTGCTTACCCCAACTGTCTTTAAATAATTTATTTACTACTTTACTTTTTATACCGGGCCCGGCTATATTCATCATCCCTCTACTCAGCATTGCACGTTCCCATAATTTCCAGGTGGTATTTTCGCTAAAGTTGTTTAATTTTTCTTCTACTGCGAGGCTTCGGTTTTCCAGCAGCATTTCGTGTATGTTTATTTTCAACGGGCACACTTCCGTACAATTTCCGCACAGGCTTGATGCATAGCTAAGGTGCTTGAATTCTTTCATCCCTTTCAGGTGAGGTGTTATTACAGAGCCTATAGGGCCACTGTATGTAGCACCGTATGCATGACCGCCTATGTTTTTATAAACAGGGCATGCATTGAGGCAAGAACCACAGCGTATGCAATACATGCTTTCGCGCACTTCTTTACGCAGCAGGTTGGTACGGCCATTGTCGAGCAATATTACATACATTTCTTCCGGGCCATCTGTTTCGTTTGCTTTCCTGGGGCCGGTGAAAATAGTATTATAGACGGTGACATTCTGCCCTGTGCCGTAGGTGGCGAGTAAAGGCCAAAACAGTTGCAGGTCGTTAATTGACGGCAGTAGTTTTTCAATGCCTACTATTGATATTTGTGTGGCAGGGAATGTAGTAGAAAGACGGGCATTGCCTTCATTTTCACTCACGCATACGCCGCCCACATCTGCCAGTAAAAAATTTCCTCCGGTGATGCCTACCTGTGCGGTTATATATTTTTCCCTGAGATTGCGCCGTGCGATCTTTGTTATTTCTGAGGGCGTAAGATTTGGTTCGGTGCCTAGCTTTTCATAAAATACTTTAGCTACATCTTCCTTGCTTTTATGCATGGCGGGAGTAACAATATGGTAAGGAGGCTCACCATCAAGTTGTTGTATATATTCACCCAGATCCGTTTCAACAGAGTCAATACCGTTTTTTGCCAGGAAATCATTGAGGTGTATTTCTTCGGTCACCATTGATTTGGCTTTGACCACCTGTGTTGTATTCTTTTCTTTGCATATTTGGAGTACTGCCTGCAATGCTTCGTCGGCTGTTTCGGCCCAGATCAGTTTGCCTCCATTGGCGGTAAAGTTTTTCTCAAATTGCTCCAGGTATTTATCCAGGTTTTCTATTGTTTTCCACTTGATATTTTTAGCCTTTTCACGGGCAATGGATAGCCTGGAAAACTGGTGCTTTCCCTTCACTACACTATCATTGTATTTCTGAATGTTAAAAGCAAGTTTTCGCTTATGTTCCAGGTCTCCGGCTTTTACTTCGCTTTTTGCGAGAAATACTGTTTGTTGCTCGGTCATTTATAAAGAAATGGTTAACAAAATAAAAACTAAAGCCAGAACACTATAATAGATAGTATTCCGGAGGATTAGTTTAATCAACTCCTTATAACAAACTTACATAATAAATTCAGAGTATGGAAGTATCTAAGTGATTGTTTCTACAGATTATAGCGACTTTTGTATATTACATTTCCTGATTCCAAATCAGGTTTTCTATAGATTTGTGGTCGGTAATGATACTCACCCTGTAATTGGAGAATGATTTCCATCGGTTACTTCTCGGGTCGAGTTGCTCAAAAAGCACACTCCATAGTGTTTTTTTATCGCGGTCCACAATAAATGCTTTATTATATCTTTTGCTATCCATATTTGCAAATAGTTCTCCACCGGGTAATTCAAATACATTTCCTCCGCCCGTAAACATATTTACTGCAGGACCTGTTTCTGCAATTCCGTCCATAGTGCAATCATACTCCCATATTTTTTGCAACGTATCAGCAAGTGAAACGGGTTCTTTTATCATCACAAGCTTAGGTAATTCATTCCGGTTGCAATCATTATTATTGTACATGTATAAATACCCTTCGGCAGAGCGCCTGCAAGAATGCTGGTGACAAAACCAATTATTCCCTCTGCCTTTCATGCCGGGTTGATATGTTTCTCCATAAGTATTCAATACAGTGCCTTCCGGATATTTTATTTTAATTATACGGTCAATGTTTTTATAACTGATATAAATTACCTTGTCTTGCTGGTCGAAGTAAAATGCATTCTCATGTATGTCGTTAATGTCGTACCGCCAATTATTCGTTTTGCTGTTATAAAGATCACATTCCTTGGCATAATTTGATGACTTCCACGACCATACTATATTACCATGTTTGTCGTATTCTATCAATGTTCCGAATACTATGTTCTGGCGCAGTATATTATTACTATCGCGTGTTGCGCCTGCAGCTGTCATTGCCAGTGAGCCGGTATCCGGCATTTTCCAGGTCACATTTTCTCTCCCAAATACCATATAATTTCCATTATCAAGGCGAGTGAATTCGTGGTGGTAATCTTCAGTTTTGCCACCGCCAATTTTTCCGGAATTAGGTCCCTTCCATAAGACTTTGCCATTGTAATCCGTTTCATAGACCTGGTTGGTATGTATATAGGTAATAGTTCCTTTGGCAGATATCTTTGTATCAAGTAGATCGATCGCTTGCCATGACGATCCGGATACATTAGGAAGATACCACAAAGGGGCACCATTCATATCATACAATACCCCGGTCCCGTCTGCAAGTATGTATGCGTCTTTATATTTTTCAGCATTTTTGATGATTTTAAGATGAGAAATATTAGTATCAACCTGCGGGGTAGTACCGGTAGTGAAATGATGTAACCGGCTATGTGTTTCTTTATCGTCTTTGCCTGTATATACTGTCCGCCATGTATATTCTTTGCCGAATGAAGGCACTACGCCTATTATTTTATTTTTATCACCCGGTAATGACTCAACAATATTTTTGACAAATAAACCTTCGTCAGTATAGTTGCCGCTTGCTATCTCTACTGTGTATTTACTTACGCCTTGTTTTTCGGGAAATGAAAATCCTACGAGCCTGTAATTTATTGTGCTGTTTTCTTTAGGGAGTATTTGTGCACCAAGGTGATAAACTGCCATGCAGCAAAAAAAGTATACTGTCAAAAACTTAGGCATTTAGGATTTTATTTCAAATATTTTAGAATACAATGGAGAACAAATCTAAGCATTCTTATTGCAAGAATATCATTGAGGGAAGCGTGTCATTTAACAATTGCCAATAGCAACCAATCTTGCTTTGAGGAACAATACATTTAAGCCGTGTCGGCGTAACAAATTTGGGGTTTCACTTTTGATTTTTTGCGGTATGATTTAAAAATAAAAGCCAGCTTGAGAACAAGCCAGCCCCTATAAAACCCTATGAAATACTAAATTACTAAAAAAAACGTTCAATTATTTATCCGGGATATCCTAATGCGAAACAGTTCCAAAATGTTTGATTTTCTTTAACTTTTATTGAATATTATCTTAACAAAATTCTCTTTTTTTTTGTAGTGGATATATAAACATGCTCAACGCTCACTAAATTAATTATCATGAAATTCTCACTAAAATTCTATAAAAAAATCGGAGTAGTATTTTCTGTACTTGGCATTATTATGCTGGGCTACTTCAAAAAGGACGGAGACAGCATGAACACTGAGGTATTGGTGCGGTGCCTGGGTGCATTCATTTTTATTGTCGGTGGCACAGCGCTTATATATGCTAATGAGCAGCAAAATAATAAACATGATAATAGTTACTGAAAAGTAATAGTATTTAATGTTTAGACTTTACTGCAACCAGGTATGTAGTAATTATTTTAGCAGTAGCAGAATCAATAGGCGCGTGATATTTTATAATCATTTTATTAACTTCTGCTTCCCAGGTTTTAGCAGGAAAGTCGGGCTGGGTGCTTATGTACTTTAATGAATGGCAGATGGCGCAGTAGGAGATGAATAGACCCTTGCCCTCATGTTCGGGAAATGAAGGAGGCGCATCAGGATACAAATCCATTTCCCGCACACTTCCTTTTATTGAAAAAGTATTTTCAGGACTTTCAGGGGCCTGTTGCTGCTGTCTTTTACAGCCAGATACTGGCAAGAAAATAAAGCAGGCGGCTAAAAGTTAGTATACAGGATATTTGTTCATAAACTAACTAATGTCTTTGATGACTTTCAATCTAATAACTAATTAACATTTACATCAAGGTGCTCAATAAAACCTCTTGCATATCCGCTCCTGTTCCATTGTTTATCAGTTTGGATATGCCCGTTATTATCAGTAGCCCTTACGCATAGGTGATAGGTGCCTTTAGTTTTTGGGGTCCACTCATACTTCCACCTTCTCCAGGAATATTTTCCCAGTTCAGTATTTAAGTTTGTGTTTTGCCAAGTTTTACCGTTGTCAAACGAAAGCTCTACTTTTTTAATTCCTGTGCCATCATCAAAAGCTAATCCTTCCACGATACATTCTTTATTTATGGTTACAGGTTCTGAGGTATCAGGCTCTACAAAAATGGAGTGCAGGTTAATAGTGGATATTGGGATTGTATTCTTTGCAAGACTATCCGGCGATTCATTAACTCCTGTAGACGGAACGCGGTATGCGGTCTTCATCCAGAACCCTTTGAAAGTGTCAGTTAAAACATTTATCCGGGCAAGTGACCCTACCCAATAAGTAGCATACCAGCCAGGCACAACCAATTTTAGCGGGTAACCATTTAGCATGGGTATGGGCTGTCCATTCATTTCATAAGCTACCATTACATCTCCGTCAATTGCATGACTTATGTCCAGTGACTTTATAAAAGCCGGTACATCTGGTAATGCGCCTCTATCAAGTCCCTGAAAGGTAACTTCTATCGACCCGTTTTTCACCCCAGCCATTGCAAGTATATCTTTTAACTTTACTCCTTTCCATTTTGCATTTCCCATAGCGCCATTTCTCCATTGGCTACCGGGAACTTTAGGATCAAATGTAGATCTTGAATTTCCGGCACATATGGCCAGTGCTACAACAGAATCGGGGGTAAATTTTGTTTTCAGGTCGTTCATAGACAGTGCTAATGGCTTGTCGACCGAGCCGCCAATGTATAACCGGAAAGTATCAACATCAATTTTTGTAAGGATCTGCGATAAATGCCAGCGTACAAAGAAGTATTCGTTAGGTGTAAAGTCTTCCCTGAATATTTTTAAAGGTGTTTCTAACTGCGGCGGCCTGTCTGTAAGCAATATCATTTCTTTTTTCTCCGGATATTTCACCAATTGCTGGGAACTTGCCGGAGTGGTTATGTTGCCGTTATTTCCGCAGGAAGGCAATGTTGCACAAACAACAAATATTATAACGGCATAAAAAATTGTGTTTTTCAACATTGGTATTGTGGTTGTATTTTGCTTGTTTGGTACCTATATGGTATAGGGAAACATCTTCCGGTAATATGAAATTCATATAAATTTACTTATTTTGTTCGCAAATGCTACTAAAAGTGTTGTTCAAAAAAAATATAATGGAGAAAAGATACCTATTGACAGTTGTTGCAATTTTCAGCTTTTTAATATATTCATGCGGCGGCGCATCAAATCAAGGGGATGCTTCAAATAGCCCTGCAGCGAAAGTGTCAGGTGATGCTATTTATAAGAAAACATGCATTAGCTGCCACCAGCCTAATGGCGAAGGGCTCACGAATGTCTATCCTCCGTTAGCAAAATCAGACTTCCTTAATGACAAAGAAAAGGCTATAGGACAGGTGATCAAAGGTTATACAGGGGAGCTTACTGTGAATGGAAAGAAATACAACAGCAGTATGCCCGCCCAGCAATTAACTGATGATGAGATCGCCTCTGTACTTACTTATGTTTACGGTAATTTCGGGAATAGCGGAGGTGCTGTAACAGCGGATGAAGTAAAAGCAATAAGGGCCAAGTTATAAATACCACCCGATAATGCTTTTGAAAGCATGTGCTATTCGGCTTCGGGCTCGCGTACCATTCTTCTGCTGCCTTCGTACAATTCATATTCCATAAGTCGGCAATCTATTATACTGGTATAAAACTCTATTCGCCTTTTTGCTTTGAGGCCTATTTTTTTTGCAAGTTCCAGGTTGCCGGTAAATATGTATCCAAAATAGCCGCCGCATTTCTTTTTCATAAAATCCCCTATACGGCTGTATGTTGCTTCCAGTTCGGTTTCATTACCCAGGCGCTCACCATATTCCGGGTTCATAAACAT
>CAIRZD010000236.1 GCA_903882965.1 uncultured Bacteroidota bacterium | reverse complement strand
TATTAATCGCTGGTTAATAATTGAAAATTACTTCCCGGAGTTCAGACGGATGAGTTTGTAGATCTTAATAGCACTCATGAGAAGAATGATAAATAAAACAAGGCCTAAAAGACCCCAAACGAGGCTCATTCCTTGTTTTACGACCGCAAGCATAATGATTGCTATGAGAAAAATAGTAGCGACTTCGTTCCAGATACGCAGTTTGCCTGAGGAAAATTTGAATATTCCGGCAGCTTGTTGTTTATAGATAGCATGTAATGTGAAGTGGTATGCATACAGGCCAATAACAAAACATAATTTAATAGCAAGCCAATTGTCCAGATGCCAGTGAGACCAGAAATACCACATGGTAGGCCCGAAAAATAAGGTTAGTATAGCAGATGGCCAGGTAATGCCAAACCATAGCCGGCGGATCATTATATTGAATTGTTTTTGTAAAATGCTTTTTTCGGGATCCGGTTTTTCATTTGCTTCCGTATTATATATAAACAGCCTGACGATATAGAATAAACCGCTAAACCAGGTAACGATGAAGATTATATGAAGTGCTTTGATATAATTATACATCATAAGTCGTAAGTCGTAAGTTGAAAGATACTCTAATTACATTTTTCAATAAGATTAGCCAGTGCCTTAACCCAGTCAGGGTTGGTATTCATGCAAGGTATAAAGGTAAATGATGCTCCACCTGCATTCAGAAAGTTCTCTTTTTCCCGGATGGCCAATTCTTCAAGCGTTTCAAGGCAATCGCTGACAAATGCAGGGCTTACTACCAGCAGTTTTTTTATGCCTTCGTTCGGCATTTCCGCCATGCGCATAGTGGTAGATGGCTTTAGCCATTCAGATCTTCCCAGTTTTGACTGAAAGGATACACTGTATTGATCTTTAGTTAATCCTAAGTATTCCGTGACCAATTGTGTAGTGGCAAAACATTGATGGCGATAGCAATGTGCATGAGCAGGAGAAGGTGTTTGGCAACAATTAGCTGCATTAAGGCAATGGTTGCCGGTTATATCACTTTTGTGAATGTGCCTTTCCGGTATACTATGATAACTGAACAGCAAGTGGCCGGGATTGCTGATAAGGTATGGCTTTATGCTTTCTGCCAGTGCCGAAATGTATCCAGGATCATTATAAAAAGGTTTTACAAAAGATATGTTGAATTTGTACTTTCCTTTTTTATGAATGTTTTCGGCATGTACTACAGCTGTTTCATAACTGGACATTGCATAGTGCGGATATAAGGGCACTAAAGCTACTTCCTCAAGATCAGGATATTTAGCTGCAAGGCTGTCATATGCGGCTTTCATCGTTGGATTACCGTAGCGCATAGCAACTCCGATCGGTTCGCTGATTTCCTTTTGTAATGCTTGTTGCAACTGCATTGTAATGAATACTAAAGGAGAACCATCTTTTGTCCATATTGCCTGGTATGCTTCAGCCGATTTTGGTGCACGGAATGGAGTGATAATTCCTTTCACTAATACGGAACGGATAAGTAATGGCGAATCAATAACACGTTCGTCCATCAAAAATTCTTTAAGATAGTTCCTTACATCTTTTACTGATGTGGAATCCGGAGAGCCAAGGTTCATCAGTATTACGGCTTTTTTTATCAGTTCGGGCATATGTTGCATAATTAAAGTGCAAAGAAAGAATTAAAAACGTGTTTAAAAAACTGACTAGAATCATGTTATTATATGACGAATGTATGAAAGAAAATCCGCTCAATATTCATGTAGGTTTCAAAGCGTAAAAACTGATGAAAATCACCTCTTAAGATGACGAATGTATGACACGGAAATTGTGTTGCAGAGCTAACCCCAATTACCTTTGTGATGTAAATTATTAGGCAACCAAGCAATTAATAAAATGCAAACTAAAGACAGGCAAAATATCGAAAATTTCCGGGTAGTTGGTGTAAATTATAAAAAGACGGATGCTTCAGTAAGAGGATTGTTTGCGGTGAATAATGACCAATATGACCAACTATTATCAGTGGCTCCTGAATTTGGTCTTAATGAATTTTTTATTCTTTCTACTTGCAATCGGACTGAGATATATGGGTTTGCTGAAGATGAAAGCCAGTTGATAGATCTTATTTGTAGTGTGACAGTAGGGGATAAGGGTACATTTAAAGAAATGGCTTATATAAAGAATGGGTGTGAAGGGATTGAGCATTTATTTAATGTAGCAGCAGGTCTGGATTCCCAGATATTGGGCGACTACGAAATATTAGGCCAGATAAAGACGGCGGTAAAAAATGCTAAAACGCATGGTTTTATTGGCCCATTTATGGAAAGGCTGATCAATTCGGTATTACAGGCATCAAAGGCAATAAAGACACATACTGCATTGAGTGGTGGAACTGTTTCTGTATCATTTGCTGCAGTACAGTATATCAGGGAGTTTTTTGAAGGGCCAACTTTTACCCCTAAAATGACATGCCCGTCTACTGAGCATATGATGACTATTGCTACATCTGCTCATTACACAGCGCCAAAAAACATAGAAGAAAAGAAGATCGTATTACTCGGTACCGGGAAAATTGGTAAGTCTACCTGTCACAATCTTGTTGATTATCTGAATACACATAATATTACTTTAATAAATAGGACTGAAGAAACCGCTGCAGCCCTTGCCAGCGAACTTGGCCTTAAATCGGCACCAATAGAAGCCCTTGAGAAAGAATTGAGTGATGCAGATATTATTCTGGTGTCTACAAGTGCAGCAGATCCTATGATATTAGAAAATCACCTTGCAAACAAAGGTGATAAACTGGTGATCGATTTTTCTATACCCTGCAATGTAGCAGTGGCCGCGCAGCAATTGCCAAATGTAAAATTTGTAGATGTTGATCATTTGTCAAAAATAAAGGATGAAACATTGCAATCACGTAAAAGTGAAGTGCCTAAAGCAGTTGTAATAATAAAAGAACTTATTACTGAATTTATAGCATGGTACGATATGCGCAAACATGTACCGGTGCTTAAGGAAGTGAAAAATAAACTTCAGGGAATCTATATAGATCCAATTTTGCTTAATAATAACCAATTATGTGCATCTCCTAATGCCGGTGATGAGGAGCGGATACAAAAAGTGATCAATTCACTTGCAATCAATATTCGTAAAAGCAATACTTTAGGCTGTTATTATATACAAGCAATAAATGATTACATCGCATAGTATGGGCAAAACAATTCGTATAGGTACACGCGAAAGCCAATTGGCTGTTTGGCAGGCGAACCTCGTAAAAGAACTTTTATTTCAAAAGGGATATAATGCCGAACTGGTATTTATAAAAAGCGAAGGAGATATTGACCTGAAAACTCCGCTTTATGAAATTGGCGTACAAGGTATTTTTACCCGAGCACTGGACATTGCCTTGCTCACAGGAGAAATTGATATAGCGGTACATTCTATGAAAGATGTACCCACGCTTATGGCAAAAGGTATAGTGCAGGCTGCAGTATTAAAAAGGGCTTCTTACAAAGATCTGTTGGTGCCAAGGCCCGGGTATGTTTTCTCTAATAAGAACGGGCCTCAAATGATAGCCACCAGCAGTATCAGGCGTAAGGCACAGTGGCTGCATCGTTATCCGCATGATACAATAGAAAACTTAAGAGGTAATGTAAATACAAGGCTTCGTAAGGTAGCGGAAAGTGGCTGGGATGGTGCAATATTTGCGGCCGCAGGGTTAGAGCGCATCGGCCTGCGACCGGACAATGCAATAGAGCTGGATTGGATGCTCCCTGCACCTGCACAAGGGGCTGTGATTGTGGTAAGCACAGACAATAATACCTATTGTATGGAGGCATGTGCACATCTTCATGATGAGGATACTGGGCTGTGTGCAGGAATTGAACGTGATTTCCTGAGGGCATTATTGGGAGGCTGCTCTACACCTATCAGCGCGCTTGCAAAAGTGGAGCATGAACACCTCGTATTTGAAGGTAACATACTCAGCAAAGACGGAAAGCAAAAGAAAGAAATATTTAAGAAGGCTGCTGTCAGGGACGCTAAGAATATAGGGGTGGATGCTGCTAAAGAATTATTGCAAAATGGTGGACAGGAAATTTTGTCGCAATTTGATAAATAAATCAGTTAAGCTACCGGAATGAAAATATAGAATTGCCTTGCGCGATTTTGAGGTAGTAATAATGCACAAATACCAAAAGAATGAAAATCAAGACTTACATATTAAGCACTGCCGACCTTGAACAATCACTTATAAATAAAGCATTTGATCATGATATTGAGATCGATGCAATACCTTTCGTACAAGTAGACCCGATCAGGGAAGATAACTTAAGGGAAGAGCTGGAGAAATTATGTAAATTGCCATTAACTGTAGTTTTTACCAGTGCGAATGCCATTAATGCGATGTCTGGGGTGTTTAAAAGCTGTAAGCCGGATTGGGATATTTATTGTATTGGTAATGCTACTAAGAAGGCGGTGCTGGTGTATTTT
>CAIRZD010000235.1 GCA_903882965.1 uncultured Bacteroidota bacterium | reverse complement strand
CCGCCACAGGCAAATTTGCTTTTTTGCGAAAAAAATAAAAAGAAATATAGAAATAAACGCGCCATTTCCACATTTATTATGATCAGAAAAAAACATCATTTTTACCATCATTTCCGCACACCGGTGCATCACACTTCCAGCATATGTTTATCATATCTTTCCTGCCCCTCTAATATCAACATTATATCAACTTCAAAAAATTGACCGCCGCAATTCATATGCACTTTAAAAACATCAGGTAAAATTATGCGCAGAGTATTTTTTATTATTACCTTCGCCGCTTAAAATCATAAAAATATGAAATTATTTTTCGTGATATTTACCATTGGTATCACCGCCACTACCGGCTATTCGCAAGACCTGTTGAACAAGGTAAAAACCGAAGCCAAAAAAGAAGAAAGCACTGTTCAGGCACCGGCTAACACCGCTGTTCAAAACAACGTGGCCTCCGCTTCCTCCAAGATGACCGTACCCGGCAACAAAGGAGGTCTGAAAGATGCAATTATGGCTAAGGTCGCACCTGCCCTCAAGCTCACTGATGCCCAAAAAGCTACCGTTAGTAATACCATCGAAGGCTACCTTACTAAAAAAGCAGGCATGCAGGCACAGGGTGCTACTAAAACCCAAACTGACGCTGCACATACAGATCTGCTCAGCAAAATAAAAAGCGAAGTATCCAAAGAGCAATATGCCAAATTCCTGAAACTGAAACCCAAAACAGGCGATAACACAAACCCGCTCTCTACCCTATTCAATTGATCAATACCACATATCTTTCTTACAAAAAACCGCAGCAATTGTTGCGGTTTTTTAAATTACCCACCCCATTCTATCTATCTGTTATCATTGATATCAATCACTTCATCTAAAGTGTTAGAAAAATAATCCCTGTGGTTCATTCCGGATTATTTAGATGTATCCCTCAAAATACTAAATGAAAAATATTAAAACATTACAACTATAAATACATTACCTTCACTCAAATAGGAACACAGAACGGTAACACATCTCAACAAAGATTCCCGGCACACATAAGTCACCCACTTATTACACATAAAGTGATTGGCTTCATTTCTCTGTTTTTATATCACATATAGCATATAGCCATCCTCTATACCTCTTAATTATCCTGCTTTTTCATTTATTATCATCCCTTTTTAAATAGTCATGGCACCTGGCTATAACGGTGTAGGCCCTTACAAAATTCCTGTACCTGTTCTGCAAATTAAAAAAGCATGGGATCGCTTTATAAATCTCGGCACAAGTAACACATTTTTCATATTTTAAAATTGCATTAGTGAAAACGATCCGGAAAAGTGAAGATGAAGTAAGAACAAAAGAGCTGAGCATCGCTAACAAAGAGCTTGCGTTTCAAAACGAAGAAAAAGAAAAAAGGGCCGCTGAGCTGATCATCGCCAATAAAGAGCTTGCGTTTCAGAATGAAGAAAAAGAAAAAAGAGCCGCAGAGCTGGTAATTGCCAATAAAGAGCTTGTATATCAAAACGAGGAAAAAGAAAAAAGAGCTGCAGAGCTGGTAATTGCTAATAAAGAACTCTTATTTCAAAACGAAGAAAAAGAAAAACGAGCTGCCTAACTTATCATAGCTAATAAAGAGCTCGCTTTTCAAAACGAAGAAAAAGAAAAAAGAGCTACCGAATTGCTCCATGCCAACAACCTTAAAAGCACCTTCCTCGCTAATATGTCGCATGAGTTGCGTACGCCTATGAATGCCATCATCGGCTTTTCAGAATTACTGATAGACAAAAAAGCCGGCGACCTTAATGAAAAACAACTCGACTACCTCAATGATATATACACAAGTGCCGGTCATCTCCTGCAGCTCATTAATGATATACTCGACATCGCCAAAATTGAAGCAGGGAAAATAGAACTGGTAATAGAATCTTTTAGCATCATAAAAGCAATAGAAGAAGTCATCAAGATACTCAAACCTATTGCTGATAAAAAAAATGTTGTCATTTCCTGTGTCCTCTCCGGAGAAATAAATACCATCAGCCTCGACAAAAATAAATTCAAGCAAATACTCTACAATCTTATTTCTAACGCCATCAAGTTCAATAAACCGGAAGGCACTATAAGTGTGGAAACCACAATATACGGCCCCGATTTTTTTATAATGCAGGTAAAAGATAGCGGTATTGGCATTGCAGCAGAGCATATGGGTAAGTTATTTATCCCCTTTGTGCAGCTGGATACAAACGGAACAACCCGGAAGCATGAAGGCACAGGGCTTGGCCTCGCACTTACCAAAACTATTGTAGAGCTGCATGGCGGCACGATAAATGTAGAAAGTATGGCCGGTAAAGGCTCCGTATTTTCAGTGATCATGCCCATCAAAACCACAGGGTCATGAACAGGAAAATACAAATAATGGTAGTGGAAGATCATCCCGTAAACCTGAAGCTGGCCAAAGACCTGCTTGAAATGGAAGGCTTTGAAGTCATTTCATGTGTGGATGCAGAAAGTGCACTGGAATGTTTGAAAACCATTCGGCCGCATATGATACTAATGGATGTGGGCCTCCCCGGCATGGATGGCCTCCAGCTTACAAGAATATTAAAAGCCGACGAAAAAACAAGGGACATAAAGATCATGGCGATTACAGCCTTTGCCATGAAAACAGATAAAGATAAGGCGATGGATGCCGGATGCGATGGCTATATCACCAAGCCTATTAATACACGGAATTTCACACTGCAGATACTTGAGTTATTGAAATGAGAAAGATAGAAAAAGTGAAGATACTGTTAGTCGATGACAGCCCGGTTTTATTAAAGTTGGGTAAGGAAATTTTCGAGTCCGGGGGATATGAGGTAATTGATGCCGTTGATGGCGTTAAAGCGCTTCACCTGTTATCACTTCACGCTATAGCAATTATAATAACTGATATTCTGATGCCCAATATGGATGGGTACTCACTCTGTTATAACGTCAGGAATAATGATAAATACAAGCACATACCCATAATTATATATTCAGCCACCTACATTTCACAAAATGATGAGCAACTAGCCTTAGAGATCGGGGCAGATATGTATATCCGTAAGCCGGCAAGCCATAAATTTTTACTGGACACAACAAAGGAGATAATATCCAGGCCAAAGAAGGAAAACCATAAAATAAACCACCAACATGAATTATCTGAAGTAACACGGTTATATAATGCACGGTTTATAGAAAAACTGGAGCTGAAAAATAAGGAGCTGGAAGTTACTCAACAGGAGTTGCAAAAAAGTGAATGCCGCTTCCGCGCACTAGTGGAAAATATCACCGACGCCATCACCCTGCACGATAAAAACGGCAATATACTCTATCAGTCGCCATCGGTAGAGCGTATTACCGGCTATACACAAGATCAGGCAAAAGGGAAAAACATAGCCACTTTTTTCCACCCGAACGATATGCCGGTTATATTGCAGCAACTCGAAAAAGTATTGAACAACCCGGGGATACCCGTGCAAACCACAAAAAGGATACGGCATAAAAACGGGCACTACATATGGACAGAAGGAACAACCACTAACTTGCTTGCAGATGATAACGTGAGGGCAATAGTAGGCAACTTCCGTGATATTACAGAGCGCAAACTTGCAGAAGAAAAAATTGAGCGCAATGAAAAACGTTACCGTACATTAATTGAAAATAGCTACGACGCTATTTTTCTACGTGATGAAAGAGGAAAGATCTTCTATCAATCGCCAAGCGCCGAAAAGATAATTGGCTATACAATTGATGAAATAAATAAAGTAGGTGTAAACGATTTTATACACCCTGATGATGTGCCGCATGTATGTAGTCAAACTAAAGTGGACTTTTTGTTAGATAGTGTTTCTTGATTTTACGAAGTTAAATTAAAAGTTTTTAGTTTTCAAGTGATAGGGGCTATTTTCAGTAACTGATAGGCGCT
>CAIRZD010000234.1 GCA_903882965.1 uncultured Bacteroidota bacterium | reverse complement strand
TAAAATGCTCAAACTTAAAATTGCAATGTGGAATATCTTTTAGGCCGGAGGACAAAAGAGCAGGTGTAAAAAGAAATAGAATGAGTATAAATTTGCGCATTAAATATTTTGATCGCTTTCCGGTTAGAATATTCGTGCGAAAGTCTACAACCAATGTTATCAAAACATTACGGGAACATTAATTGTGCTGTAATCGTAAAAAGCTGTTGATCATCATTTTGAGATAACACGCAACCTTTTCTTAACATTCAGGAAATATTCCCATAACATTAGAAACATTTCTTTGCAACAAAATATTATAACATGAGAAAAGTTGTACCTGCCATTTTATTTTGCCTTGGAGCTATGTTTATTTTTAATACACAAAGCAAGGCACAAAGCCTTTTAAATTACTGGAGTTTTAATGTTGACTCTACAACTGTTTTAACAGAAACATCTTCAATGGTATCCGGTGGGAGCCTTTCCTACACCGGGGCTTATTTTGATACTGTACAGCCGGGTACAATTCTTAACGGCGTTGGGGCAGATGGCATTTCATTAAATTCAGCTTCAGCTGCTTTGCGTTTGCGTAATCCCGTTGGCTCCGGTTCGTTCACACTTACTTTGCCTACTACAGGATATAAAAACATTGTGCTCAAATATGCCGTGGAACGCACAAAACAAGGTTCACAAACAAATACTGTTACTTATACCATTGACGGATCTACATGGATTAATACCGCGATAGCAGCAAATGCAACTTATAGTGTTGATTCAACTGACAGTATTACTAACGCTTTCCAATTAGAGACTTTCGATTTTACTTCTGATGTAAGCGTTAATAATAACCCGAATTTTAAAGTCCAGATCAATTTTTCTAATGGTAACACTAATCCTACTGGCAATAACCGATTTGATAATATTACTGTATACGGAGTTTCTACTACAGGCATAACTCAAATAGCGTCTGTATCTGAAAAATATACTTTATATCCTAACCCCGTTATTAATGCGCTTGATATAGATGCGGTTTCGGGCGGCAATGAATCGGTTGTTATCACAAATGCCTCAGGTCAAATTGTATATAAAGGAACACAAACAGGAAAACATTTCTCAATTAATACAACCAGTTTCCCTTCAGGTAATTACTTTATCAGCATTAATGAAAGTGATGATAGCAAAGTAATTTCAATGAAGTTTATTAAACAATAAGGTAATTTTAAAGAACTGTTTTAATATTAGACCCCGCGGAGGGATTCCGGGGTCTTTTTTTATAAAAATGCATTTTGATTCTATATAACTATCATTTTTTTTTGCAGATCATGGTGGTGATTTAATATTATATAGCCAGACTATCAAATTTTTATCACTGCAATAATTTTTAATCAGCCATTAATAACATACAAATTGAGTGTTTACATGAAGCGTATAATGTTTTCAGTATTTTGTTTAGTGGTAAGTACTCTTTCTTTTGCCCAAAAAGATACACTCCGGGTAATGGCATATAACTCGCTTTATTATGGCAGCGGCTGCCAGGGCTCAAACGGGTTGTATCATGGTTATCTTAAAACAATAGTAGCTTATACAAATCCGGATATTCTTTCTCTTGAAAAAATGGGGGCTATTAAATTATCAGCAGATGATAAATATGGTACTGCTCCAGTAGGGTTTGCTGATTCAATCATCCAATATTCGCTTAACGTAGCATTCCCTGGCAGATATGCACATTGCCCCTACTCAAATTTTTCAAAGACAAACAACATGTCAGTGGTATTTTATGACCAGAGAAAATTGGGTTTTGTATCTATTGTTTCTACGTACTCTAATATCACAGATTTCAACACTTACAAATTATACTATAAAGACCCTAACCTTGCACATACACATGATACTACTTTTTTGTACATAATACCCAATCACGCCATGTCAGGCGATGAGTTTGCAGATGTGAGAGGAATACAGATCAGGGAAGTGATGCGGCATACTAAGAAGCACTTTTCAGGTTTGCCAAATATGATCAACCTTGGTGACTTTAATGTAAGAAGTTCAACTGAGTCATTTTATCAAATCCTGACAAATCCGGAAGATCCTAATTTCAGATTCTTTGATCCGCCTTTTTTTCCTGACAGAAAATTGATTTACCCTGCAACCTGGGATCATGATCCGTTATATGCTGACTATTTTACAACTTCAACAAGGGAATCTGCTAATATACCAAACCCATGCGGTACAGGTGGTGGAGGCAAAAACTGGTATGATCATATTTTTCTTTCGTCCTGGATTGTGAACAATGCCAATTATATAAAATATATCCCTAACTCGTACAGGACAATAGGGAACGATGGGCATAGATTCAAGATATCTATCAACAATAAAAATACAATAATAAACACATCAGCACCCGCGGAAGTAATAGACGCCCTTTACCAGATGTCGAATAAATACCCTGTTATGCTAGAGTTGGAAGTGACTTCAAATATAAATGGTGTAAGCCCGAAAGACCCCGAAATTACTGTTGATAATGCTGTTGCAAAAGAAGACATTTCTGTAACAAACCCTGTAGGGGACCACCTGGAAATATTTTTTCCGGAAAATATGAAAGGGCAGGAAATAACAGTAGAGTGTTTTGATAATGCCGGGAAAGTGAAAATGAATAAGACAAAAACAATTAGTGACTTGAAAATGCAACTGCGGTGCAACTTACCGGCTGGTGAATATACGCTCAAAATTGTGGGGCACCATAATGTAATGACTGAAATTAAGATCAATAAGGAATGATCCTGCAACGATCATTCCAATGATTGTACATACACCATTAGTCTAGTTACTGATAGCAATATGCTGCTTTACAGCCAGCATTGACAATATTGGCTACACAGTGGATATGTAACGGTCGTTTCTAAAATTACCTATTAATGAAGAATTTTCTTAAAATAGTCAATTAAGAGTATTTTAAGTATACCCCTTTTAGAGGTTAAGAGGCGCTATAATTATGGAACAAAAATATTGATTTTAAAAATCAATTTTGTGCCAATAGTTGTGTCAATTTCCAAATAGCCTCCAAATTTTTTCAGTCTCTCTTTCATAATGTTCATTCCATTTCCGAATTTATTGATCTGAGTTGTATTGATACCTGTTCCATTATCATTTATTTCAGTGTGGAGAATGTTCCCAATCACATTAAATGTGAGCGAGGCTTCAGTTGCTCCGGAATGTTTGACGATATTGTTCAACGCCTCTTTGATACAAAGAAATATATTACGTCTTAACTCTCCACTCAATGTTATTTGAGGAATACTGTCGGGGCTGTGAAATTGAAAAGATATAGGGCTGTCATCAAAATATTCTACAGCATAGGTTCTTATGTATACAATAAAGTCCTCGAGTTTGTCAAAGCGGGTATTCATTGTCCAGATAATTTCCCTGAGATTTTCAGAGAGGGTAGTTGCGGATCGTTCAATTTTCTCTATTTCAGGTTTTACAGTTATATCACGATCTATTTTTTCGGCGGCGATCTCACTCAACATTCTTATTGAAGTAAGCCCAGCACCAAGTTCATCGTGCATATCAGAGGCGATGCGTGCCCTTTCTGTTGAGACTGCCTGTAGCTTCGCGATTTCAGTAGTTTGTTTTGCCAGTTTTCTTTCGGTATAAAGGCGGTTGATCCATAACATGCTGGCAACGACAGAGAGGGCTTCGAGGAGGTAGAACCACCATGTCTGCCAGTAAGGTGGTTTTATAATTATAAATAAACCTGTAGGTTCATTCCAAACGCCTTGCGGGCTTTGTGATTTTACCCTGAAAGTGTAGTGACCCGGAGACAGGTTGGTATAAGATGCGTTTCTTTTATAATTGCAATACACCCAATTTTCATCTACACCGTCCATTTTATAAGCGTATTTTATCTGCTTGTTGCTATGAAATAATAAAGCTGCAAACTCGATGCTGATAAAATTTTCATTGTACTTTAATGATATATCGCTTCTGGCAGAAAGAGGCTGTTCCTTATCAAAAACTGAAAAACCGGTAATAGTTGTTTTAGGGATATTATAATTGTGGTCTGCGTTTTTTGCATTGATCTCAAAAATAGAGTAATGGGTAAGGATGTATAATTTTTTAGTATATTGGCTGTAATGGATGTCAATAATATCATGGGGCAAAGGGAAGCCTTCATCTTCTGTATATAGTTTGTTTTGCAGGGTAACCACATTTAAGTTAACAATCCCCATTCTTGATGCGGCCCATAAATTATCCTGCTCATCTATGCATAATTTATAAAAATAACAGGTGGGTAAACCTTGTGCTATACTAAAAAAACTAACGGAGTCATTAAGCGGATTTATCCTTCCGATCCCGTGCTGATATGTGGCAAACCATATAATGCCATGTTTATCCTCAGTAATGTCAAATACTTTCCAGTCAGGTTCTAGGTCACTGTTTTTTTTATTCCGGCTGTATTGTTTTACAGTAATACCGTCTTTTTGCAGTTTATTGATACCTTTTTTTGTGCCGATCCATATGCACCCGTTATGATCTTCGTATATAATATTGCATGATGAACTGGTGAGTTGTGAGGGCGGTTTGGAATCTGCGTCAAAAGAGATGGTAGTTTTATTGGCAGTGTCAAATACTATTAACCCTTTATCAGGTGTGGCAATAAGTACATGCCCTTTAGTGTCAAATTTTAAATCATTGCTAGGTTCAAAACTGGGAACATCATATTGCTGTAAGTCATTGACCTTATTATTTTTCACACTAAAAGCACAAATCTGCGGGTAGGTATTTTGAAACGATGAGATAGTGCACCACATTTGCCCATGTCCATCTTCCCGGAAATTTGATACGATCTTGTTATTAAGCCTTTTGTCATCAATTGTTTTCAATTCAGATGTTGACGGATTGTAAAGTCTTATCCCAAAATAACTTCCGAGTAAAAAATTTCCATCCGCGCATTTATACAGATTAATAAGTGTGTCAAACAGTTTTATGTGATGCTCATTACTATTGGCAGGCATTATTTTTATATCATAGTCTTTGAAATCATATTTTTCCACATTCACGCCACCCAGCCATATTATTCCTTCCCTGTCGCAGAAAACGCTAAAAATAATCTTATCATTCTCTAAAAGACTTGCAGGATTTAATTTATCCGGAGCAATGGTGCTGGTTATAGTTTCTGTATGCAAATTGAAAACAGATATACCTGATTCTTCAGTACAAACGAGGAAGGTGCTATCATTTAGCTTATACAGGCATGTGATATGGGTATCCGGTAAGAACCGTTTGGCCGTTTTTGTTTTTCTGTCGAATAAAAAAAGGCCTAACGAATAGGTTGTTGCTAATAAATAGTCATTAGGTAATAGGTTCAGGTTTGCGATCC
This sequence comes from uncultured Bacteroidota bacterium, assembly GCA_903882965.1. GTDB lineage: Bacteria > Bacteroidota > Bacteroidia > Chitinophagales > Chitinophagaceae > Nemorincola. The sequence continues at coordinate 5,465 of CAIRZD010000234.1, read as the reverse complement.
AGTTGTCAATATGTCTAGTGCACAAAGAGGCTATATTCAAAATAGTACTTTGATTGGTTTTCGGATCGTATCTGTATAACCCGTTTTTAGTGCCGATCCATTCTATACCTTCTTTATCTTTTTTATAATCAATAAAGATCTGCGATGGTATTCCGTTGTGATAAAAAATAGAAAACTTTTTTTGCTGTATACTAAACTTGTAAAGAGCTTTATTGCCTGTGATGATAAGCTGCCCATTTTCCTCGGCTACTATATGATTTATGTTGTCTTTTGTGAATTCATTTATACTGAAATGCTCTAACCAATCACCATCAGGATGGTATAAATAAAGCCAATTATAAGAAACGATCCATAAGCGCTTTTTTGAGTCAATGAAAAGGTTACATATATTGTTTTCCCGGAGAGAATTGGTGTCAAGGGGGCTGTAGCAGTATACCTTAAAAGTATACCCATCGAAACGGGATAAACCATTGTCACAACCTAACCATAAAAAACCTGAGCTATCTTCAGTAATACACCGCACCGCACCACCTGCAAAGCCGTCTTTTGTAGTATAATGGGTGAAATTATTTTCGATGGGCTGGCAAAAAACAGTATGAGCTGTAAAACAGGTGATCAGGAGCAGAGTATACAATAAGCGTTTTGACCGCATAATTTCTTTTGAAAAGCTCCTACTACAATTATAAATTTCTACTAAAATACTATATCGGCGGTTATTTTTATAGTATTTAGATACTGTATGGTATTTAAATACCATTGTAGTTCAGCTATTCGGAAATTAATTGTAATTACCTTTGCGTTCGAATGACGACAAGAGTTATAAATGTAGCTATAGTGGAAGATGCAAGGGATATAAGAGAATCCCTGCAGACATTGATAGACAATAATCCCGCGTTCAGATGTACAGGAACATATGAACATGCGGAAGCTGCTATTGCCGATATCCCGGGCAATATACCTGATGTTGTATTGATGGATATTAACCTGCCGGGAAAGAGTGGTGTGGAGGCCGTGAGGCAATTGAAAGAAATGCTGCCGGATACCCGTTTTTTGATGTGCACGGTATTTAATGATGATGAAAGTATATTCCAGTCTTTAAGGGCGGGGGCAGGCGGTTACATTCTTAAAAGCAGCTCTACACGAAAAATATCAGAGGCTATAACCGAGCTTTATGATGGTGGCGCGCCGATGAGTGCTACAATTGCAAAACAAGTGATCGACTCATTCCACCATCTTACGAAAAAGACCATTCCACAACATGCCGAAATTACACCGAGAGAATTAGAAATATTACAACTGCTTTCCAAAGGGCTGTTGTGTAAGGAAGTAGCATCCCATCTTGATCTTAGCTTACAAACGATACGTAACCACTGTGCAAATATCTATTCGAAGTTGCAGGTAAACTCTAAACTGGAAGCTACATAAGGGATTTGACCAAGACTTTTAAATGATGGGTCATCAATTTGTATTATAGCCAGGTCATTATTTTTATCTACTGTTACTACCTTAGCATCATAAGCTCTCTGAAAATTGCCATTAATACCTTTTACTGTAATAATCTTTGCTCCATTCACTACATGGTAATTGGTAACGATGTAGCCATTTGACGTTAAAGCAAAGCCAGTACCAGAAGAAGGCTGCAAAACTTTTGTATCTTCATTTGTTGGGAAAATCTTCAACAACTGATAATAGTTATGCATAGATCCAGATTGATCTTCTTTAGACGTTTTGTATTTAAGAATATTATCGTTTAATACTGCGTTTGCATTATCTGTAAGCTCATCTTTATCGTCCAATTTAGAATAGCTAATGTACACATAAACACCAGTTATAGCAGTTTTTTGGTACTTATCAATTGATACAGAATGATGTCCGTTAATTCCTTTTAGGGCACATGGAATAGTAACTCCGGTTTCTTTTGATACACGGCATTTATAATAATATTCGCCGTTTTTAATAATAATACAATCATTATGGTCATCCATAACCATATCTTTTTCACCGTCAGTAAAAGATATTACACCATGCCAATCACTACTCCACACTCCCTCAATTGGATCAAGTTCACTAATGTGTTCCTTAAAATAACCTTTCCATTCATCTTGTGTCTTTTCAAGACATTGCGCTTTTACATTCTGACAAAACAAAATGCACCCGATGAATATTATTGAAATTATCTTTTTCATTGTAACGATTTTAGTTAGTAATCATGTATTGATAGAGTAAATAAGGGTATCCTTCTTTGTCATAATAGCGTAACATAAACCATAAGAGATTACGACCTTTATCTAAAAAGAGACAGGTCTGATAGTGGTTTTTATGACTGTCTGAACATAGCCATTTCACAAAGCTAAACTCTGGATTATCTGTCGCAGTGTCTTTACGGATAATGTTATAGAACTCTGTATTATCAGGATCACCTTCGATCTTAAACCCCCCTGTTAATCTATATATCGTAGTATTTCTATACTTCTTAGGAGTCTCATCCCAATCATTCTTAATGGAATTCCACGTGGTACGGGTGAAATTTGAAGAGATGAAAGTATTCGGGTCTTTTCCTGACTTATTGGAATTTTCTTTGTCAACTTTGGCTTGGTATTGTGCATTAGATTTATCCAGTTGTCTTTCGATAAACTCAAAATCAGGACTGCCAACAGGTGTGTTAAAAGAAGATTGTGCAGATACCCTGCCGATACCTATTAGCAACAGGCATAGAATTGTTATTATCTTTTTCATTTGTCGCAGTTTTTGAGCATTTATGAATTGCATTAAATAAATCGGCGTAACTAATATTCCCTTGCCGCTCTTGGCCTACGACAGCCACTCAACACAAAAGATACAGTTACGCCTTATCGGCGTATTACGCTGTATACTGTGTTGAGGATACTGTTTTAGATGTCGTAGTTCAGAACGGCTCCTACATTATAATACAAATCGGTATATGGTTATTTCTTTTTCTCTATAAGTAAAACGGTTTGAAACAAAGCTACAATCAAAAATGATATGGTGTACATGATCATTGCAACGTTACCCCTTGCGCTTTACATAGGTAGAAAAACGTCTTTATAGTTACTCCATGACCTCGACTATTCAGGCAATGTGTATATTGCTTGTCTGCAGCACCGGGTTTATACCCGGAATAGTTCCGGCTCACATCATGGAAGTATTGCCGTCCTGCCTCCCCAAATTCAGTAGCAAATGCAAACCCTAACCGCAACCATTGTTTATACCCTTCTGTTATATCTATTCCTTTAGCTGATAACGCAGTTATATACTTCTCTACCCATGTCCGGGTATCGTTGCCTGATCTACGGGCGTATTTGGTGGAATTGAACGATAGCTTTACAAGCTGCGGTTCTTCATAGACCTTGCCATAAGGACTGGCCTCATGGTTTATATACGCTGCACTATCCCAACTGTACCCTCGTAACCGGGATACGTCTTTGCCGGATATATCAATATTTACCCCTAACCTCTCATACATCCGGTGCAATGCCTCAAACTGCATATCGTGCTTTCCCGGGTACTTTATCGGAACTACAACAAAGTACCCGGTGCCGCTAACAGACATGCCGCAATAGGCCACAAAAGGGGCTGTAGATAGTATCTGTTTCAGATCACCATAATTCTCTACCTGCAGGTTGTCCTTGTAATCAATATCAATGCAGATCAACCCGCTGTGTTTTACTAACCCTGCTATTGCCCTGGTACTGAATACACCACTTACTGTTATACAGGGCAGGGTAGCTTTGATTTTATCCCTCTCTGCCTTATCCTCGATGGCTCGTATTCTCTCTACCTTCTCCTTGTGCTTATCATCCTGCAACCATTGCAGCAGGTTTATTGTTTTTGGGGCTGCATCCCTGTAGTTGTTGAACATGCTAACCTCTGTATCTAAAATGCTCTTTTTCACAATAGCCATGTTTTAAAAGTGGTATAGTGGTATAAAGGCGTATAGGGTGTTGTACCATACCATACCGGTATAAAGTGGTATAGTTGTACCAGTATATACCACTATACCCAATAATCAGGATTTGACCGCCAAAGTTTATCATCACCCTGCACTATCATTTCATGCGCCCTCATAATCGTTAAATATCCTTTGGCTACAGTCTCACCCTTACCCGTTACCTTCATTACCTTTTCAACCGCTTTCCCGTCTTTCAATGCGGCCTGGTCAGCAAACACTTCTCTTGCAATTCTTGCAGCCAGCACGATCTTTTCAGCTTCCCTATTTGTGTCCTCACCTACATGTACACCACACCCCACATGATAGCCTTTCTCTTCATCATACATGAACTGGATCTGCTGTATTTTCCCTTTGCCTGCACTTCTCAGGTGCTTGGGTACTATAAAGCTGATATCCCCTTCCTGTTTTATCATCAGCAAACTTTCACACTTGCGCTGTATCTGGCTACCCAGGTGGCCCCGTTCTTTATCTGTACCGGGATTGGTGTGTACTATCGCAATTATAGGGGTGGCGTACTTCATGGCAAGGCTCTCAAAGTATTTTATGATAGCATTACTCTGCTCCGGGTCGTTTACATCTTTTATGTAATCAGCTATACCGTCTATCACGATAAGGTGAATACCCTTGAAAGCCGTAAATGCAGCCTCACATATCTCGCTTGTTACTTTTGCATATTCTGCTATTTCCAACTGCCGGATATTGTAAGACCGGAAGTACTTGGGGTTCTCAGACAGGTCTGCCCTGCGCAGTATTGTCTTTACATTGTACTGGTGCTTATGCCTTGCCTGTTCTGTGTCGAAGTGTATAACTGCCTTACGATTTGGGTTAGGCTCAACACATAGCCCAGGTAGCGGGTCATTGATTATCCCGTCAGGACTGATGGCACCTGCAATGATCCACCCTGCAAGGGCACTTTTACCACTCTTACTGGCACCACTGAATGTAGTTATACTACCTTCTGAACTTATCGTTTCTCCATTAATGGTTATAATAGATACCGGTACTGGAATATCTGTATCCGGTGTTATTCGTAAGTTCTCGTACTTCTCCAGCACTGCAAACGATTCATCTGATAGGTTCTCCCAATCGGGGTTATCATCTATCTTTTTCTTACCTTTGAATTGGTCACCGGGGGTCTGTTTCTTTATGTTCATGATCTCCGGTTTTTCTTTGTTACAACATACGTGGCTGCTTCTCTCTCCACCGTTTCGTTCGTCTTAACCTCGTTCCTCAACAACCACGTATCAATACTGGCTTTTTCAAAGAAAAGCTGCTTACCGTTAGGTTTTGAATGGGGGATCATCCCGGTACTGGTTAACTTATACAGGTAGCTTTTTGATAGACCTGTATAACCGGCTACCTCATCAAAGGTCAACACGGTTTTTACTGATAACAAGGCTTGTTCTATACTGTTAAGCCTGCTACTTATTGCCTGCAACTCCTGCAGGGTTATACTATTCTTATCCATTTCACTATGGTTTAATAATTAAAAATG
>CAIRZD010000233.1 GCA_903882965.1 uncultured Bacteroidota bacterium | reverse complement strand
TTTCTCGAAGTTCAAAGGAAAGAAAATACTCATAGTCAATACTACTTCTATCATGAATCATAATCCGCAATACGCGGAATTGGAAGCATTAAAGCAGAAGTATAAAAATAAACTGGTCATTGTTGGCTTTCTGATAGATGATTTTTCAAAGCCACCACACCCTGCCAAGGGAGGGCTTGTTACCCACCTTGATCCCAAAGACTATTCGGTAACATTCCCGTTAACCAAGCTAGTAGAAGTAAAAGGCGATGGCGCAAGTAAAACACCTGTTTATAAATGGCTCACGCATGCCAAATACAGCCACTTTAAAGACACTGATGTGCAATGGGATTTCCAGAAATATCTTATAAATGAAAAAGGTACCCTTGTTGCAGAATTTGATCCTGAAGTCAGTGTTACGGATCCTAAAGTAATTGAGGCGATTGAAAAATAATTGGTCTTTTAAAAATATTTAGGGAAGAAGCAGAAGCGGGTAGATGGGAAAAGTAAAAAATGATTGCTAAGCAAAAAATACTTGTCATGAGAACAATATATCAATCATTCCTTTTGATCTCTGTGATCGTTCTTTTCTATGGTATGTTTTGTGCTAAACAATACGAAAGATTTTTTATTATGGCAGGCCTGGGATGTTGTGTTGTTGCAGGTATTATACGAATGGGTTTTTTAAGAAAGCGGTTTTAATTCTGGTTCTTACCGGATAGCCTCGACTCTTCGGAAATAATGGTTCTGAAGGTTATGTTTCTAGGTTCGAGCTAAAGCATATACTGCCTTGTTTTTCACATTGAAATTTTTCCGCCCCGCTTAAACCTTTTATAGTTTAATATGTCTATCTTTATTAAAACAATTTTATGTCATTACAGGATAAAAATGTCCGGTTCGGAGGTGATTACATATATACTATGATAGCCCTTTCTGTCGTAAGTTTTCTGTTCGATTATAGGGCATACCCCTTTTTCTCTTCAGAAAGAATTTTTTTAGCTATCGGCCGTGGGGCCGTACTGGCCTTTCTGGTAGAGTTTCTTTCATGGTTAATACGTAGGAGTCCGCAATATCAACAGTTTAAGCAACGCCGTAAAGACAGGATTGAAAGAAATGCGATCAACAATTCAAACTGATGCACTCCTGCGCCACTATATTTTAGACATTCAAATATATTTTTGGTAAGTTACCTGCATTAGGCCAAAGATGCAATATGTATAACATGACTTCAGCCAAAATAGATTTTCAAGGATAATTTCAATATTTATTCAGTTCAGGATATAGCCACAAAAAGATAGCGCCCGATAAGGCGCTATCTTTTTGTGTGAAATATTGATGTTATTATTTCTCGATCACTATATGGAATACCTCATGATCTTTACCAGATGTTATACTTACCTGGTAGGTACCTGCTGCAAGTGAATTAGCAAGAGTTATTTGTTCGTTCACATTACCATTGTTTGCGGTTGTTTCTGTCTTGTATACAGTTTGTCCAAGCACATTGGTTATCAGGATGTTTACACGGTTATCAACAGGTGATCTTAAAGTGCCCTTTATGGTAAACGAACCGTTGTTAGGATTTGGCTCTAATGTAAAATTACCTGCGTTAGTGCCTACTTGTTGTATCCCATTTGGCTGCACGATAATGGTTATGCCGCCACTGAATATAGAATGCGGCTCAGAACATACAAAGCTGCTGGTCTCTTCACAGTTTACAGTCTGGCCGTTTTGCAAAGAGTCAGTGATATACTGGCGTGATGTAGCACCGGGTACCGGGTTGCCATTAATATACCATTGATATCCAGGTGATGAACCGGCGCCTGTAGCCGTTGCAGTAAATGTATCTACAAGGCCGGCCAAAATATTAGTCTGGGAAACAGATACCGATAATGAATTTGTTATTTGCCCGAATACATGGATGATAAACATGTTGCTTGTAGCCATATTTGTAGCAAGACATGGATAATTGCTGGTCATAGTTACGATCAGTGTGTCATTATTGTGTGGCACATATATGTAGTAAGGGCCGGTAGCCACGTTAATGCCATTCTCTGTCCAGAGGTAGGTAGGAGCTGTGCCACCATATACAGGTACTGCGGCAAATTGCACGGTATCGCCTGTACAAGTACTGTCGTTATGTACAGATGTAATGCTTACAGATGGCGTAAGTGCAGGAGCCACTGTTATTGTCATGCTGGAAATGGCGGTATCAGGGAATGCGCAGGTCGCATTGCTGGTAAGGATAACTGATACCACATCGCCGTTGGTGGGCAGATAAGTATAAGTGCCGCCAGAACCGACTGAAGTGCCGTTTACCAACCATTGATAAGTAGGCGTTGTACCACCATTAACAGGTATAGCAGTAAATGTAGATGCTGTAGCGTTCACACATACGGTATCACCCCAGCTTGCCGAAATACTTACTGCAGGAGTAATAGCCGTGCCGCCTAGAACGGTAACGGTAACTGATGCTGTGGTCACAGAGCAACCTGTAGGGCTATTGATAATAACGGTATAATTTCCTGCGGTTGCTGTGTTATAACTTGAATTTGTTGCACCGGTTATGTTCACACCGCCTACCTGCCATTGGTAGGTATAGCCAGCCCCTGTGGGTGCAGTGAGTGTAACATTACCACCAAAGCAGAAAGTCGTACTTGTTAATGGCGTAATGCTTGCGGTAAAGGTAGCGCTTACGGTTACGGTTGCTACTGCTGCATTTACACAACCGGCCCCGTTTGTAACCGTATAAGTTATAAGGCTGGTACCTGCTGATGTGCCTGTAACTATACCTGTGCCGGATATGCCGGCTACACCTGTGTTACTGCTGGTCCATACACCCGAAGCAGTAATATCGCTGAGGGGGCTGGTATTACCTATACATACCGCCAGTGAGCCGGTAATTGGTGCTACCGCAGATGATGAATTTACAGTCATTACTGTAGTTGCAGAAATAGACCCGCAAGCATTAGTAAAAGTGTAAGTAATAATGGCTGTGCCCGTAGTCACACCTGTAGCAATGCCTGAAGAAGAGCCTATAGTAATAACAGCCACGTTGCTGCTGCTCCACGTGCCACCGGCAGTGCCGTCGGTAAGTGGAGTTGAGAGGCCGGTACATACAGTTGAAGAACCGTTTATTGGTGTAACTGTAGGTGCTGTATTTACAGTAACAATTATGGCGTTAGAAGTAGTATTACATACTCCCGAGTATACAATAACCGTATAACTGCCCCCTAATGTAGCTGTATAGCTGGATAGGGTAGCACCGGGAAGCGAAACGCCACCCAATTGCCATTGGTAAGTAAGGCCGGCCCCGGTATTTGCATTAAGCACCACACTGCCGCCGGTGCAGAATGTTGTAGGCCCTGCCGCAGTAATCGATGCCGTAGGCCCTGCGGTAGTAGTTACTGTAGTGATGGCTGATGTATCAACACAACCACCACTGCTATTAACTACCACTGTATAGTTGCCACCTAGTGTAGCTACATAAGATGAGTTGGTAGCGCCGGTAATAATAGTGCCGCCAAGCAACCATTGGTAGGTAAAGCCCGCGCCTGTATTGGCATCAAGTGTAACACTGCTGCCCGAGCAAAATGTTGTAGACCCTAATGGTGTAATAGTAGCAGTAGGAGCAGCATTAACTGTAACAGTTGCCGTAGAAAAACATTGCCCTATAGAATAAGAAATTGTAGTGGATCCTACCGCCACACCGGTAACCAAACCGGTAGTAGAACCCACAGATGCTGTGCCCGAATTTGCGCTGCTCCAGAAACCTATTGTTTGCGCATCGGTTAATGTAGTTGTACCACCAACGCAGAGTGATAAAGAAGAAGGCGAAATAGCAAGACTCGTATTAATAGTAAAAGTAGCAGAAGGATTACCATTAGCTACAACGGTTACAGAGTAAGTGCCGGGAGGTAAAGCCGCCGGTATAACAAAAATAGCGGTATCAGGTAGAGCGCCGGTCATTACAGCGCCGATCCTGTTCCAATTGTAAGTAGTAGCGTAGTAAGTATTGGTAGCATTATTTAAACGTACAATAGGATAATTGCTCGAATTCTGCCAGTCGTCACCATATGCGGCTCCTTCGCCGATACCATTGAACAATGTTCCCGTAATTTGGAAAGTGTCACAATTCTCGCGGGTTACCGTGCTTATTGTCGGTTGCCCGGCAGCTATAGGTCCGGCTGTAGGTGTGTATTGATAATAATTTTTACTGCCCTGGCTACTAAAAAGCACTGTTCCATCAGGCAGCATGAGCATATTGTAAATATAAGTAGCGTTGTTGAGGGTGGCGCCGCCACCAGGCGCAGTAAGTGTTGTAAATGTATTAGTGGCATAGTTAAATTCATAAAAGGTAGTAGGTGTTGGGAAATTGTTAGCAGCTGTAGGAGTAGGGGAGAGTGCCATAAGAATGTGTCCGTTGGGTAACATGCAAGCAGGAGCATCGGGTGCGCCTGATCCCGTAGGAAGTGCAGGGCCGCTTGCAAATGTTCCTGGTGCCGCAGTGCCAGATGGGGTATAATATTGAGATACAGGTGTAGAGCCTATAAAGAAAACTTGTCCGTTTGGCAATAAAAATCCAGGGCCTTCTTCTTCTCCATATGGGTCAAATGTGTTTGCTGTACCAACCGCGTCATTAACGAAAGTGCCTGTCTGATATTGAAATCTTTCTGAAGTTGTGCTATAGTTGTCAAAAAATATGATGCTGCTATCCGGTAGTTTTACCCAGATGGCCTCATTGTTCCAACGCACACAATTTTTAGCCCTTGTGTAAGTATTGGTAGTTGGATGCCAATACCAGTTAGAGTCTGTGTTAGGCTCATCAACATATGCCTGTAGCACAGTGCCATCGGGTAGTATCTCAGAGTTGGCATCAGAGATGTTATAGGCAAATGTCCATCCGGCACCGCCTGCAGTGGTCCATGTATTGGTTTTAGGGTTCCATACTTCACCATTATTTCCGCCGGCTCCATATTCGCCGCCACATGCATATACTCGCCCGTCAGGCAGCACCTGAGTTGAAAAGTAAAGCCTGTCTTTGGCCATTGAAGCTATTGTAGACCATGTGCCGTTTTTATAGCTGCCATTCACGGGTGTCAATCGGCTCCACCCTGTGCCATTACCACCTCCGGCAGAATTTTTGCATATTACAGTTCCATCATTGAGCAATAGCATTACGCCTGCATTACTGCTTGCAGGTTGGGCTGTAACTGCAGTCCAGGTGCCTTGGGCAAATATATTTGAATTGAATAGTATGCTGCATAGAGAAAACAATAAAATTGCATTTCTATACCTGCGAGTGGTAAAAAATAACATAATTGTATTTGTTAAAATGAATAGAAAATTACGGACGTAAGTTAAGTTAGTTTTTTATAATAAGGATGCATTATTTACTCAATTATTAACATTCTAATTATCTATATTGTATTATAACGCAGTTAATGTGTTGCTATGAGTAATTAAATTTACCATACTTCAGTGGCTTTCTGTATATCTCTGGCTATCTCATTTGCGTGCCGGTTGCCATCTATTATAATGATTTCCTCTGCATGTTTTAGTTTTTCAAACGCTTCCATATACTTTGCACGTACATTTTTCAGGCTTTCAAGGGTCTCAAACAGCTCTGTACTTTCCCTTCCTGCATTAATGCGCTGCATGCTTATTTCGGGAGGCACATCTATGAAAATATTCAGGTTGGGCTTCAGGATTTGGGCGCACATTTTATTGGCTTCTATAACCCAGTCCATATCCATATGCGTACCATGATAGGCATATGAGGAGAAATAATAACGGTCTGTAATTACAGTATAGCCTTCCTGCATTTTCTTTACGATACCTGTCTCCTCATTGAGCAAATGATCTAGTCGGTCGGCAAGAAAAAGCCCTGCTATAACTCTGTGGTCTGCTTTTATATTGCCTTTTAAAATATTACGCAGCACATTACCTATCATGCCATCAGTAGGTTCAAAAGTGCTGTATACATTATGCCCGGCAGCGGTCATTGCGGTAGCAAGTAACTTTACCTGCGTACTTTTCCCACTACCGTCTATACCTTCAAGGGCTATGAATAAGTTGTTTTTCATTTTACACACTAAATACCCCGTGAAATTACATTTTTTCTTTCCGGAAGTATGTAACATCGAAAAATAAGGGGAGCCTCTTCATGGGTTTAGGGTTTTTACTATCTTTATCCTGAATAAATATTATGGCAAAGAAACCTAATAAGCAGCAACCTACAGCAAAAGTTGCCCCAAAGCCTGTTGTTCCAAATAAAGTGGTAGAGAAAGAAGCGGCAACATCGCCCAAAATGGAGTTTTCTATTACCGCACGCCTTTGTTTTATACTGGCTATTATTTCCATTGTAGTTTATGCCAATAGCTGGCGCAACGATTTTGTGCTGGATGATAATATGGTATTTGCCAAAAACACCATTGTAACGCAGGGTTTTAAAGGTATCCCTGAGTTATTGCAAACCCCACGTTTGAAGGGATTTGGGTATCTTAAAAATGAGAACTACCGTCCTTTATCTTTGGTGATGTTTGCGATAGAGGACCAGATATTTGGCGACAAGCCTGCGGCAGGGCATTTTTTTAATACAATCTTTTTCGCTGGCTGTGTTATTTTGCTCTTCCTGTTTCTCGATAAGCTCTTTGACCGGAAATAGACGGGTGTGGCCTTTATAGCTGCGCTCTTGTTTGCCGTC
>CAIRZD010000232.1 GCA_903882965.1 uncultured Bacteroidota bacterium | reverse complement strand
GTACAAAACGATACTAATAATAGAATAAATACAGAATATTTTTTATTATTAAAAGGCGCTAATCGGTGCATAGATTACGGTAGTTACCGTTGTTAAATATTATATCACAAAAATTATTCCAAATTCACATTGCCAACTCCTTCATAGGATCCCAAAATAAGGATTCAAAGTCCACAACTTTATCGTCTTTGATAATGACCCCTTCTTTTTCCAATAACTGCTGCATTTTTTCAGGCGGCGAAAAATGATGTTTGCCGGTAAGCATACCATTACGATTCACTACCCTATGGGCAGGAACTTTGGGCTTTACACCAAAACTCATATTCATAGCATAGCCTACTACCCTGGCGCCAGAAGTAACTCCAATAGCTGCAGCCACGGCTCCGTAACTGGTAATACGCCCTTTAGGTACTGTGCGCACTATATCATAGATAGCATCATAAATGCTTTCCTTATTCTGCTTTTCCTGTTTCATATCCACGTTTTCTTAGCAACTCTGTTCGTTTCGGCTCAGGTACTTTTATATAATCATACGGGCAATGCAGGCACCCATTTCCACAACAATATCCCCGCCTTAAAAGGTAAGCTGAGGTAAACACGAGCAATCCATTAGGTAATATGTAATAATCTTCTTCCAAATCCAATGGTTAAACAATCATTCATTTTTAATCATCAACAGTTTCCTTATCTTTTTCAAACCGGCCGGTTAAAATAATTGGTGCCGGCGGCAATGAAAAAGAAATGTAATAAATAGTGCGGCCATCGGCCAAATGCATTTTTTCGTAAAATGTTTGTATTGCCAGTGGGCCTGTAGCTTTTCCCTGTCCGTAAATATCTGCAATATTGGCCAATATGGTACAACCCTGGGCTTCAATTGTTTCCAGTGTAAAATCGTATAATTCCTTAGAGTCGGTCTTGAGATTAATGCTGCCGCCCGGCCTTAGTATTTGCTGGTAGGCATGCAGAAAGCGCTCGTGCGTAAGCCTGTTTTTAGCTTTTTTAAGAAACGGGTCCGGAAAAATAATCCAGATCTCATCTACTTCCCCTGCAGCAAAATAATCTGTTATCTGCCCAATGTGTATGCGCAGAAAACCTACATTACCAAGCCCCTCAGTGAGCGCGATCTTTGCGCCATTATAAATACGGTTGCCTTTTATATCTACACCAATATAGTTGCGGTCTTTGTGCTCCCGGCCGAGGTTTACGCTATATTCTCCTTTACCACAAGCAAGCTCCAGTGTGACGGGGTTATCATTCTTAAAAAAAGTATTCCAATTGCCTTTCATATTTTCGGGATACTGCAATACATTACTGTAAGTGTCAATAGCCCGGAAACGAATTAATTTTTTGTGTCCCATAAAGTGGCAAAATTCAAATTCCATTGTTTAAATTCCAAATTGTCAAGTATTTTATCTGTATTGATGGGTTTGGGTAAAATATCACATTATTGCCGAAAATTAATTCCATATTAAGTAATTGATAATAAGCATTTTCACTTCAAAGAATATCACAAAAATGTCTCAGTATTCTTACCCACGCTTTACAATATGAAAGCGCTCATTGCTCTATTATGCAGGAGCGGCCGCATTAGTGTTATTACAATTACTGTAATTATTCATGTATTGGTTGTTCAAAAAATTTAGTGTGGGTATCATGTTGATATTAAAATGTTTATTTAATAATTTATTATTAGTAAAATACATAGGCATCTCCCCGACCCTCTCAGACAGCGTGTCGCTTTAGCGGTGTCACAAGGCGGGGGTGAGGTTGAATGTGCGCATTGGATCACCATTTTTTTGTTTTGCATATTTAGCCTTTTAAGGGATAAAGGTAGTGGAGGATTATTGGTGTGGAGAGAAAGTGCATGCACCTTTTTGGAACGGCGCAGGCTTACGGCTCAAATCATGTCTATCAATGTTTAAAACATTATTCAATAACCAATATTTCCATACAGTTAACTTTTTGCGCTTTATACTCAATTTATTGTCATGGTTTTGTTTTTTTATTTGAAGTACCTACATTTACTCTTCAAAATAAAAACCTTATAAAATTAAAAAGATGAAAAAAAGAATTTTACTATTTACGGCAGTATTGGGCATGTGTTACCTTGTGTTCAGCAGTCATCGTACTGGCCCCGCTGCTGTAGGCTATGACTGCACCGGCGCAGAAACTGCCGGCACATTCGGTAACGTTACCGGGTGCGGCCCATCGCACTGCCATTCCTCATCGGCCACCACGGGTATTGGCGTGTCCATCGAATTGGATTCTGCAGGCGTACCGACCACTCACTACAAGGGCGGTATGACTTATACAGTTAAAATTACCGGCACACCCGGCTCTGCTACTTCTAATGTTCTATATGGTTTTCAGCTGAATGCATTGACAGGCAGCGCCTCATCAACTAATAACGTAAATGCAGGCACATGGGCATCTACCGGCTTACCAGCGAACACGCATATAGCCGCTCCCCGGGCAACACTTACGCAACTTACTACTATGGAGCACAGCGATACAATACGCATGACAGGCACAAGCTTTACTGAGTCTTTCACATGGACCGCTCCAGTTACCGGTACAGGAGTTATTTCTTTCTGGGGTGCTGCTAACTTTGTAAATGGTAGTGGTACCGCTGATCCAGGCGACCTATGGAATACAAATCATGTTGTGATTAACGAATGGTCTACTCTTTCCGTTTCAACCGTTGCAAATAACATCAGCCTGAAAGCCTTCCCTAATCCTGTAAGCAACAACCTGAGCCTGCAAATGGATAATACCCAAGCCGGCACTTATACTTTGCAAGCATTTGATATGAAGGGCAGAGTAATAACTACAGAAAACATAGAAGTTAATGGCACCAGCCACACGAGCAATATCAATACCAGCAATTGGCTACCCGGCACTTACCAGGTAGTTGTTGGTAAAGATGGCTTCAACAAGGTAATACCTGTAATAAAACTATAATCTACTTCCTACAAGTGGAAAAAATATTGTAACAAAAAAAATAAAGGGTTATAAAATGCATGTTCATTTTATAACCCTTTATTTTTTTATTATTTAATTGAAGCACCAACATCTATTTTTAAAAAAATACTAAACACAATAACAAATGAAAAAGAGGATCTTATTATTTACACTCATTGCAGGAACCGGAGCTTTTGCTTTAAGCAGTTATCACGCGGGCCCTGCACTTAATGGCTACGACTGCACAGGAGGTGAATCTGCGGGCACAGGTAGTCTTGCCAATCCGACGGGGTGCAGTCTGGGAAGCGGAGGATGCCATGGAACGGCTGCAACCAGTACAATAACTGCTGCTATTGAATTAGACTCTGCAGGAGTAGTAACGACACATTATATGCCGGGCAGTACTTATACAGTAAAACTTACCGGCACAAATGGTTCAGGCTCTACACTACCAAGGTATGGCTTCCAGATAGCAGCGTTGAAGGGTATTGCTTCTACTGCAACAGAATCAGACGGAGGCACCTGGGCAACAACCGGGCTACCCGCGACTACACACATAGCCCCGCCGATAACCACACCTACCCCATACTCCCAACTAACAGTTGCAGAGCAGAGTGCGGCAATTGTTTGCAGCGGGACATCTTTTACCGAATCATTCTCATGGACAGCTCCAGCGGCTGGCACCGGCGGCATTTCATTCTGGGCAGCTGTTAACTTTGTAAACGGTAATGGTAATGCTGATGGTGGAGACCTGTGGAATACAAATCATATTGTGATCAACGAATGGCCTACTCTTTCCGTTTCAACCGTTGCAAACAACATCAGCATCAAAGCATTTCCTAACCCTGTTATCAATACCCTGAGCCTGCAAATGGACAATACCGAAGCAGGTATTTATTCTGTACAGGTTTCTGATATGGCCGGCAGAACAATAGCTAATGAAAGTATTGCTGTTAACGGCACCAGCCACACCAGCAATATCAATACCAGCAACTGGCAGCCAGGCACTTATAATGTAGTGGTAGAAAAAGGTGGCAGCCGCCAGGTAATACCTGTAGTAAAATTATAAAACCCCAAACCCCTAAAGGGGCTTAACCGGCGCATATTTCCGCAGCCTGTACTTAAAGTACAGGCTGCTTTTTTTTATACCTTTGATATATTAAATGACTGTGCATGCCTATTATCAGCTTCCTGCAAAACCATATGCTGCCATGCCCATCGAAGGTATTACTGCACATGGAATGCCCCGGATGCGGGCTGCAAAGAAGTTTTATATGCCTGCTACAGGGCGACCTGAAAAACAGCCTGGCATTTCACCCGGCTACAGTGCCTATGCTGGCTTTGGTAATTTTTGCCGCGATGCACCTTATATTCAATTTTAATAAAGGTGCCAAAATCATTATCATTCTTCAATTCATAGTTGCATTTATCACTATATCCTTTTATATTTACAAGATAACCCAACACAAAATTTTTTATTGATGGAAAATCTATCTAACAACGACACCAATATTTTTCCTAACCCACAACAAAGCCTTCCTAATGCAACTGCAGTATTGGTACTTGGCATTATCTCTATTGTAGGTTGTTTTTGTTATGGCATAGTGGGTATGATATGCAGCATCATTGCATTGGTACTGGCAAAAAGAGACAGTATGAGTTATACATTGAACCCACAATTATATTCTTCTTCTTCTTACAGCAATCTTAAAGCAGGAAGGGTGTGTGCGATAATAGGCATTATACTTTCGGCACTCTACCTGGTATTTATCATTATTATTATTGCAGTAATAGGTATTGCGGGATTGAGCCATCCGGAACAATGGATGCGCCATTATCAGTAACCCTAAATCCCTAAAGGGACTTTGCAGATGGGCATATTTCCAGCTTCAGTATTTTAACCGGGCTACGTATTTGAATGTACAGTACTTTGAAGAATGGAAGATCATTAATGGTAAAGGATTTTTTGACTTCGAGGGTAACGACTTGCTTGTTAACGTACTAAAACCAGTATCGCATACAATAACATAACCCCATCTGCGAGCAGCAGGTAGGCCCTTTCTGATGGGCGCTTGCGGAGGTAGCCTACTACCAGCCATGTAATAACTACAGTGAGCAATGCCCCGGCAAATCTTTCTGCCAACTGGTAGCGGGCGTACTGGACCAAGCTCAAAACAACGAGTAGTGCAAGTGTAACATTTATTAACCGGTAACTGTTTCTTATACCTACTTTTTGCGGCAGGGTGTTTATATTATCAGCCATATCGGCCTGCATATCCCGTATATCGAAAATGACACAAAGCGTGAAGATAAACACGAGACGCACTAATATTTCGAAAGGATAATCACCGATATTTTTATGCCAATACAGCATGGGCAATACTGATGTAGCCATTGTCCAGACGCCTGCGAGCACTGTGATCTTGAGCCAGCCAAAATCGCGTAAACGTTTTTTATTGCCGAATGGGAGCAGTGGCAAAAAATAGGCGAAGGCAAAAATGCCCAACGCCACTGAGGAAAGTTGCAACTCTAATTGCTGCCTGTATAAACCAACAGCTGTAAGTACCATGCCGGCTGTAAAAGAGAAAAAGTACCACTTGCGATATTGTAAACTATGAGGATGGTCTCCATCTGGCCTGCGGATAATGCGCGGTGTATTGTAGACCAGCAATGTGCTGCCCAGCACCAATATATGCAGGCGGCTGATGAGGGGCGGCGAGGCAGCGGTAATAAGCCGCTCTGTAGCCATGCACAGACCTGTGGCACAGCAGGCGGTGAACAGGCTGGTGTAAAGAAGGAGGTCGACAAAGCGGATGATAAACTTCACCATGCAAAAATAACAAGCCTAAGTTCAGGAATAAGACCCTCCTAATTTAGAGCAGGATATAATTTTTTGGCATAGAAATTGTAGTATACCTATCCTAATTGTGAGTATGTTTTATAAACCTGCACATATGAAAAAGACCCTGTTTATCCTGATCTTTATTTATTTACTGATCATATCACTTGCATTTACTGCGTAACCCCAGCCCCTTAAGCGGAGTAGGATGATGAAAATCAGTAGGCGATGACCTTTTGTTTCATTTATAATGGAATATTGCCATGCTTTCTCTTAGGCATCTTCACCACTTTATGCTCGAGCATTTTAAAGCCTTTTATTAGCTTAGTGCGGGTTTCATCGGGCATAATGACCTCATCAATAAAGCCGCGGGCAGCAGCGCCATATGGGTTGGCAAACTTCTCTATATATTCGGCTTCTTTTTCTTTGAGCTTGGCTTCGGGGTCTTTGGCTGCAAGTATCTCCTTTCTGAAGATAATTTCGGCAGCGCCTTTTGCACCCATTACTGCTATCTCTGCGGTAGGCCATGCATAATTAAGGTCGGCACCTATATGCTTGGAGTTCATCACATCATAAGCCCCGCCATAAGCCTTGCGGGTTATCACGGTAATCTTGGGCACAGTAGCCTCACTGAGTGCATACAATAGTTTTGCACCATTGATAATAATGCCATTCCACTCCTGATCAGTACCCGGCAAGAAACCAGGTACATCAACGATGACCAGCAAGGGTATATTGAACGCATCACAAAAACGGACAAAACGCGCGCCTTTTTTGCTTGAATTAATATCGAGTACACCCGCAAGGTATGCAGGCTGATTAGCTACAATACCAATACTGCGGCCACCCAACCGTGCAAAACCTACTACAATATTCTCAGCATAGCGCTTATGTACTTCCAGGAAAGAATCAGCATCTGTAATTTCTGCTATCACTTCTTTAATATCGTAAGGCTGGTTGGGGTTGGCAGGGATTATATTGTTAAGCCCCGGTCTTGATTCATCAGCCGCATTATAGGCATAAACCGGTGCATCTTCTTCACAATTTTGCGGCATATAGCTCAGCAATTCCTTTATATGATTTATACATTCTACTTCATTGGCACATGCAAAATGCGTAACCCCCGATTTTGAAGCATGTGCATCTGCGCCACCTAATTCTTCACTGGAAACAGTTTCATGTGTTACGGTTTTCACCACGTTGGGACCGGTAACAAACATATAAGATGTGTGCTCTACCATGAGGATGAAATCCGTTATGGCAGGTGAATAAACTGCGCCACCTGCGCATGGGCCCATGATAGCTGATATCTGCGGTACAACGCCGGATGCTTTTACATTGCGGTAAAAAATATCGGCATAACCACCCAGAGAAACCACACCTTCCTGTATACGCGCCCCACCACTGTCATTAAGGCCAACAAGGGGTGCGCCGTTTTGCATGGCAAGGTCCATGATCTTTATTATTTTTTCGGCATGTGTTTCAGACAGGCTACCACCAAAAACAGTGAAATCCTGTGAATAAACATAAACCAGCCTACCATTCACCGTGCCATATCCTGTGACAACACCATCTCCCGGATATATTTCTTTCTCCATTCCAAAATCCTTGCTGCGATGTGTTACCAACTTACCTATTTCTTCAAAAGAACCTTCATCCAATAATAATTGTAACCGCTCGCGTGCAGTTAGTTTACCTTTCTTGTGCTGGTCATCTATACCTTTATCTCCACCACCTTTAAGTGCTTGCTTTGTCTTTTCTTTTAATAACGCGATCTTATCCATAAGGGAACAAACTTAATGCAAAAAGTGCAAAAATATATGCGTTAGTGCTTGCCGGCACCCACCCAACGGTTGAAAATTTTTCTTACAAAACACCTATTTTTACATTATGCATACAAGCTTTCACTCTTTCATAAATCTGCTTTTCATAGGTATGATCGCATTGTTTCCCGTGGTCAATCCGCTTGGTTCGGCATTTATGGTGACCCCCTACTTTAGCAATCTGACAAGGGCAGAAAAGAATACAGCAGTAGCGAAGATCACTTTATATGCTTTCTGTATATGCACGGTTTCTCTGTTTGCCGGGCATTGGATATTACAGTTATTCGGGCTATCGATACCTGTGATACAACTGGCGGGAGGTATAATGATCTGTAAAATGGGCTGGGAATCTCTGTCTTCTGATAAAAAACCCGACCACAACACTGAAGCGAACGGCAACCTAAGCGGATTTACTTATATCCAAGATAAATTGTTCTATCCGATCACCTTTCCTGTTACAACCGGAGCGGGAACGATATCTGTATTGTTCACACTAAGTGCGCACACGGCAAGGGCAAATTTTGTTGACCACCTGATCAGCACCAGTGCAATACTGGCTGCAATAGTGGTAATGTGCATACTCATTTACATTTGTTACCGCAATGCAAAGAATATTATTAATTTCCTGGGGGCAAACGGCGAGATCATTATAAACCGTATCAGTGCCTTCCTGATATTTTGCGTGGGGCTGCAAATTGCGATATCGGGGATAACAAACCTGATAAAAGGATAAGAAACCGCGAATAGAACATCCATGGGGTAAATCCGCAACTTTTCGTAATTTTAAATATGGAAATAAATGAACCTGCCGTAGCCTACGGTAAACAGAAATATACCATTGAGGAATATCTCGAAATGGAAGCGGCTGCTACAGAAAAACATGAGTATTACCAGGGAGAGATATTTGCCATGTCAGGGCCTAAATTCCAGCATGTGAAGGTTTGTATGAATTTGTCATATCGCTTAAGTGCAAAATTATCCGGGAAACCATGCCAGCCCTTAAACAACGACATGAGGGTGCATATAGAAAAGAATACCCTTTTTACATATCCTGATATTTCAATTGTATGTGATGATCCGCTTTTTTTGAATGACGATGAATGGAATCTACTGAACCCAACTGTTATTTTTGAAGTGCTCTCCCCGTCCACAAAAAACTATGACAGGGGAGAAAAATTCAGGCTATACAGGGATATTCCAACGCTGAAAGAATATGTATTGGTTGATCCTGAAGCCATTCTTATCGAGGCATATGCCATTAATAAACAAAACCTCTGGGAACTGAAAGAATATAAAAACATTGATGAAACACTACAACTTAACAGCATAGGGGTATCCCTGGAACTGAAAGAAATTTATGAAAGAACAAAGGTCGCCGAAACTCTAAATCACTAATGTGACTTGGCCGGGGAATATATTTTCAACCGATGTACCTTTATGCTTTCTTAAATTATATACCACCATGAAAAAATACCTTTTCCTTGTAATTATACTCACATTTTCATTTATAGTAAAAGCCCAGATACCTGCATACAGTGCAGACGACATTGTACATAGGGCATCTTCAAAAGACACCCTTTACATCATCAACTTTTGGGCTACATGGTGCGCACCATGTGTGGGTGAACTACCCGAGTTTAATGCGCTGCAAAGCAGGTATGCCAACATGCCGGTAAAAGTATTATTAGTAAGCCTGGATTTTAAAGGTGATAATACATTCAAGCTTGCACGTTTCCTTGAATTGAAAAAAATAAAGCCTGAAGTGGTATGGCTATCAGATACAGACCCCAACGTGTTCATACCGAAAATAGACAACTCGTGGGAAGGGTCTATCCCGGCAACTGTCATAGTACAGCCCGGTAAGCAATTCAAAAAATTTATTGAAGGCACGATCACTGAAAAGCAGATCAGTAAAATAGCAGATAATATACTTTCTCAATAACCTATTAGCTGACCGATCTACTGACCTTTTACATTTAGCTTAAAAATTGTCGTATTTAAAATCATATAAACGTCTCACCCGGCTTATCCAGGATGAGAGCTTTGAGCCGCAGGTAAGCTGGGGTTTGCGGATGGCATTATCCGGCACACTGCCTATTATATGGGGGCTTGCTACGGGTCGGCTGAATGATGCAACATGGATCACGCTTACCGCAGAGGCCGTATGCTGGGTAGAGCTGAAAGGGTCTTTCTCCTGGCGGGCGCGCACATTAGTTACAGGGGCAGTATTGGCTATGGTATTTTCAATACTCGGCACAATTACAGGCACTAATGTGTGGCTGAGTATGGTGGGGATGTTTATAGCAGGTTACCTTGCTACATTGCTCAAAAACATTGGAGACCGGGCCAGCGGATTAGCACTTTGTGTATACATGCTGTTTATTATATGCAATGCATACCCGGCGAAAGAACCTTTTGAAATTAAGCACCGCCTTGTGCTAATGGCAATAGGAGCTACGTGGCCGGTCGTGGTTGGCATCTTTGCTTCATTATTAATGCCGGCACAGCAACCGTTCAGGCGGCAAATAGCACTAATATGGCGGTCCATAGCTATACTTATAACAACAGTATCTAAAGGAGGTACAGATAAAAACAAACGTGAGTTTTCGGAAGATATTCTACTGAAGGAAAAAGATGTAAGGACCGCAATTGATAACTCATACGCGTTTTACAGCCGTATGGCGCACCAGGTAGATAAGAAAAACAACCAGCAATACCAGCTGGCCCTGCTCAGGAAAAATGCCGGGCTTGTAGCCGTAAATATTATAGCTATAGCCGAGGAAATGGAACATATTAATATCCCGGCACTGGATGAAACCTTGCGTGTGAAAGCTGCAACCCTGTTCAGCGCAATGAACGAGGCGGTGAACCGTATTTCGGTATTCGTGATCACATTAAAGCCCGAGGAGAAACTGCTTGCCGTTTCGCACATTAACCGCCTTAAAAAACTCACGGCACTCATCAGGCAATACCCGCTGGAAACGGATGTAAAGCAAACCACCGCAATAAACAGGATATTACAACTTACGGACCGCACCATAAAGCTGTTAGAAAGCGCTATACAGCGAATAGAGCATATGGGAGTGGATATACCTGTTTACAGGTCGTATTCTTTTTTAAAAACGGTTTTTGTTTTAAGGCCACAATACCTGTTCAGTAACCTGCGCATATTATTTAATACCAACTCACTCACCACACGTTATGCGCTGCGCTCTGCAATAGCGGCTACATTGGCATTATTTATTTTCAAATGGTTTCATATAGATCATGGATACTGGCTGCCATTCAGTGTAATGATCGTGATACAACCGTATTTTGGCGCTACTTTTAAAAAAGCAAGAGACCGCGTTATCGGCACGTTACTAGGTGGTTTGGCCGGAAGTTTATTATTGCATTTACCTGCCGGGCTACATATAAAAGAAGGTATACTCTTTCTCACATTTATATTAATGGTGTACTTCATAAAAAGACAGTATGCCATAGCCGTATTTATCATCACGCTCAATCTTGTGTTATTGTTCAATATTGAGCTTGCATACAATAATACATTAATGGTGACCAGGGCTCTATGCACTATTGGGGGATCACTACTGGCTATTGTTTCAGGGCTGGCATTACTCCCAACCTGGGACAGAAAATGGCTGCCCTCGCACCTGGCAAATGCCGTGAACAGCAACTACGAATACTTTATAGCAACATTCTATTCAGCGAAAAAAATCACAAACTGGACACGATATAAAAGAATATCAGAGTCGGATAACAGCAACGTATTTGATTCTTTCAACCGCTATGTAGACGACCCGGGGAAAGTAAAGTCGCTGGAATACTATGACCT
This sequence comes from uncultured Bacteroidota bacterium, assembly GCA_903882965.1. Taxonomy (GTDB): domain Bacteria; phylum Bacteroidota; class Bacteroidia; order Chitinophagales; family Chitinophagaceae; genus Nemorincola. Next base: position 7,437 of record CAIRZD010000232.1, on the reverse strand, counting down.
GATCACTTATAATGTGCGAATAACCAGAGACCTCAATAACATTCACCTGGAGCAGGATGAAAAAAAAGTAGTGCAAACATCATTTGCAGCGGCCATACAACAAAAAAAGATTGATGAATGCCTCCAATTGTTTAACTCCATTATGGAATACCTGCCGGAATTCAATCCGGCAATTAAACTTAACATCAGGGCCAATACCGAAGATATTAAAACCCCTTTCCTGCTGAACGATACACAAATGATCTCATTAGAAAAGCTCATAATTGAATTAAAAACAATGCAGAGCGATATGGGAAAACTGTCGCATCTTTCCTTGGCTTAAAAATCGTAGATTCGCAACCATGAACTACCTCGGGCATGCGTTCCTGTCGTTTGGCAATGGCAATATACTTACCGGCAATATGATAGGTGATCATGTGAAGGGAAAAATAGCGCTGGAACAATATCCTGAAGAAATAAAAAAAGGAATAATGCTGCACCGCAAAATAGATGGTTATACGGATGCGCATTTTGCCACGCAGCGTGCCAAGCTCTTATTCCGCGAGGATTACGGACTTTATTCAGGAGCGATAATGGATACACTTTTTGACCATTACCTTGCAAATGATCCCAAACAATTCCCTACACAGGAAGCGTTGCTGGAGTTTACTCAAAATGCATACCTTCAATTAGAAAATAATAAATCGCATTTTCCTGCTAAATTCGCTACATACTTCCCTTTTATGAAAGAACATAACTGGCTTTATAATTACCGCACATTAAAAGGGATGGAACGATCTTTGAATGGATTGGCCCGAAGGGCATTACACATGCCCCCGATTGATAAAGCCTATGAGATCTTTGTGACTAATTATTACCACTTAAACCAATGCTATTATGAATTAATTGATGATGTGATACGATTTGTTAAAATTGAATTAAGTAATTAAAGTACTATTGTAGAATCATTAATTTGCCTGAACTGTAAAGAGAAAATATGCGCCTGATACATTCTAACATTGCAATTACTACTTTTTTATCCATATTATTGATCGCCTGTCATTCAGAAACCCAACCCGCATCCGCCCGCACCAATAACAATAAATTTAATGAAGCTCCTGTAAAAGCACCTCTTGCTGCACTCCAATATGATACGATGAGTGCTGCAAACAGGGTCATTATTGCCCAGCTCGATGATTATTACCGCAAGCAAGTAAGGGCAGGATTTAACGGCAGTGTGCTCGTTGCCAATAAAGGAAAAGTCATTTATGAAAGATATTTTGGTTTCAGCAACAGGGAACGCAAAATACCATTAGCCTCAAATTCATCCAGCCAGTTAGCCTCTGTTTCAAAAACATTTACAGGCGGTGCTATTCTTTATCTTTACGAGCATAAATACCTCAACCTCGACGAAACTGTACAACATTACATAACAGAATTCCCCTACCCCAATATCACCATAAGAATGCTCCTTAACCATCGTTCAGGGTTACCGGATTATACAAAATGGGTACCGGTATATAACAGAGATATGGCTACACCTATATCTAATGCTGCAATGCTTGCTATGATGGTGCAGCATAAACCACCTGTAGAATCAAGGCCTAATAGCCGCTTTAAATATTGCAATACTAATTTCGCGATCCTGGCAATAGTTATTGAGCGTGTTACCGGCATGAATTACAGCTATTTTATGTCGAAATACATTTTCCAGCCGCTGGGTATGGCACATACTTTTATTTACAACCCGGCCAGTGGATTGCCTGGAGATGCAGCAATCAGCTACAAGTATAACTGGTCTCGTGAACCCGATATGTTTGCGGACGGTGTATATGGCGATAAAGGTATTTACAGCACCCCGGAGGACATGTATCGCTGGGATCAATCGTTTTATCAGAATAAACTGCTTAGTAATGAAACAATAGAATTGGCTTACGGCCCATGTTCACATGAAAAACCCGGCATAAAAAATTACGGCCTTGGCTGGCGCATGCTCTGCTATCCTAACGGCAATAAGATCATTTACCACAACGGCTGGTGGCATGGCAACAATACGTCTTTCTATAGGTTCATAAAGGACAATATGACCATTATTGTATTAGGCAATAAGTTTACGAATAGTATTTATCACCAGGCCCCATCTGTGTATAGCATCGTAAAAGGTGTAGCTGTTATTAACGGATTTGATACAGAAGACTAAGCCAATTACTCGGTAGGGCTTATTGATTTTCACACCTTAATAGAGCGCTAAATCCAGTTGTTGCACAGGCTATGCCGTTCATTTACAAGCCTAGCCCAAACCTTGATTCCCTAAATAAATGAATCCCGCAAAATGCGGGATTCAAAACAGTATTTCAATTTAAAGCACTTTTATGTGCCGGATACATTATTCTTTAGCATCATCAGGAGTAGATGGCGCTTTCTCAAACTTATTAAACTCAAATATCAATGAAAAACGCAGTGTATTTGACAATGGGTTACGGTTGGTGCCGGCCCCTTCAGGTATAAGATAAGAAGCGTTGAGCAGGAATATATTGTACCGTACTCCTAAGCCGCAGGTAATATACTGGCGGTCTCCGTTAGATTTATCTTCATAAAAATAACCTGCACGAAAGGCGATCGTATTCTGATACCAATACTCGCCACCAAGAGATGCATCAATTTCTTTTATCTGGTCACCTGTTTTAAAGGAAGAAATTATACCATTTACAACTGTCACTGAAGTATCACTTCCTGCATAATTAAGCACCGGAACCAATAACTTATTCAAGTCAAGTGCAAAAGTGATCTTATTATAAGCATCCCATTGAGAAGTATAAGCTATACCTACACCAAGATTCATAGGTATGAAATCTTTGCGGGTAGAGTTATAAGAGATCTTTGAGCCTATATTGCTTGCAACTGCCCCAAAATTAAAAGTGCGGCTTTTGTCATCTGTGATCTCATGCTTTTTAGTGTAATAAAAACCAAGGTCGGCAGCAAATGCATTACCCGGCCTGTAGTCGCCGCCATTAGGTACATAACTTACCCCTGATGCGATAGCGGAATGTATGTAACGCAATGCGAGGCCGGCAGAGAAAAATTCAGAAAGTTTCTGTGAATACCCTGCATCAAATGAGTATTCCCTCGGCATACCAGTTCCTATAGGGTTACCCAACCCGTCTGTATATGATATATTCCCCAAAGAAAAGTAACGCATAGATGCACTAATTACCTTATCTCCATTTTCGCCAAATTTGGCATACCCTGCCAAATAAGCCAGGAATATATCAGGTACAAGATCCTTAAGCCATGGGGTATAAGTCATGGAAAAACCATAATTCTTGTCTGCAAAAGGCAGTTTCGCAATGTCCCAGTATTGGGCGTTCGGGTCAGGGCTCACAGCAATAGAAGCATCACCCATTGCACCTGCGCGGGCATCGGGGGATATTCTTAAAAATGGCACGGCCGTGGTAACAAAATTACTCGTACCGTTCAAATTATTTTGTGCTAAGGCTTCCGATGTTGTTATCCCTGCTAAAAGCGTCAATGCAATAAAAGCAAATTGTTTTGCCATCCTGTTATTATTATAAATTTTAAAGTTTTGCAAAAATATTCCATTTTACCCATTTTCCAATAATTAATTATGGATACAGCACACTAACGTACAATCACTAGTTTTTGGTATGCGGTTGATTGAAAACCTGTCTCTGTAGATATATTTAATCTGTAAACATACACTCCGGAAGGCAATCTTGCACCATTATTATCGATTCCATCCCATGATATTTCATTGCTCCGGCTGCCTGTAGGTGTAAATGTTTGTTGGATGTTTTTTACCAGGGAGCCGCCAGTATTGTATATGTTTATTTTTACATTAAGCAACTCATCCGGGTGATTATGCTCAAAAACGAAATTTGTACTGTTATTAAACGGATTAGGATAGTTCATAAGGTTTTGTATATCCATCACTTTCCCATCTACCACTATGAAATTTACGGAGCCCTGCCCTACATTATTATTCACATCCCAAGCGGTAACCAATATGGTATGATTACCATCAGCAAGCCCGTTAATAGGGAATGTAACAGACCCATGCTGATAAGTATTAGGAGCAGATTCGTAATAATCATTTAAAATATAAGGTGCATCTGTATTCCCGTCAAGTACGGCGGTAAGATCATGTCCTACATATGTACCTGAAACATTGATACCGGTTGAATCATACAGCGATACAAAAAGGGATGTATTATTTCCGGTAATACCTCCATTCAAAAACAAGCTATCACCTATGTATGCCTTTACAACTGGAGGAGCTGTACTCAAAACGGGGTAATCTGAGAACCCGCCAACAGCAATACTATTATCTACCCCTGCCGCATCAGTAACACCATTTTGTGCATAAGTACTTACTTTACCACTACCGTAAACATAATTTATATCCTTGGGGGCAATAAATGTTAAGCTGAAAATACCGTTTGTCACTGAAGCCCTTCCTTTATACACAATACTGTTCTGCTCGTTGAATTTTATATTTGCACCGTCAATAGTACTTACAACAGTAGGCTTATCAAAAAAGGATAGGAATACCGGCCCGTTAAAGTCACTAAGCATATTCCCATTGTTATCGTGTACACTTCCGTTCATTATGTATGCGCCCAGCGCCTTTACAGTATCCACACGTTGCAAAGTGGCCCCATCATTTACGCTATCTAATATAATTTTGTATTGCGGAAAATCAGGCGTAAGCGCCGGGTCGCCCAGTAATACGAACTTGCGAAAATTTTCAAGCTCGCCAGCAGATGTGGTAACCGCATAAGTAATGTTTTTACCAATGCGCACGGCATCACCAAAAGTGTTCCACCTGAAATTTGCATTACGGGTAAACTGGGCTGCCAGGTAATCCTGGTTTATGATAACGTTGTAATCAGCATACACCGCAGCAGTAGTTGTAAGTGCACAGATCACCCCACCTCCTGTGCGCAAAACCATTTGTTCAGCAGCAGATACAAATTGTGGCTGGTCAAATTGGCCAAAGTCGCATGTAGCTGTGACCATAAACGGAAGCATATTTACATTGTTCCATACATCGTAGTCATCCTGTGTCAGTATGCGTTCATTAGCCCATACCTGGGTATTGCCATGCCCATTATAGTTGAGCAGAAATACGCCTTTGTATATATCATTATCTATAGCTGCATTAGCATTGGGGCAACGATTTCCTGCCGGAGTAGAAACAATAGACATCGCATCCAGATATACCTTATCCTCATTGTAAAGGTCATTTGAAGAAGTTTCAACCTGCACTGCCATAGTATCGGCATTTAAAAGGTGGTTACCTGCTCCATCAATCAACTCTGCACCAAATAATGCCGAAAGGCGCCATGGGCCAAGTGTAGCAGGGGTTGAATAACCGATTATTTTATTCACAAGTGCATTTGCATCGTCCTGGCTTCTTGCCGGCAAGCGCCCCATACCAATATCGAGCGCATTAGCTATACTAGCGCTGTTTATATCCTCGCTATCATCGAGGAAGCCAAAAAAATCATCGGTCGAGAACCCTGCGATGTCATCTAAAGACTCCGCAGATTGGTATACCGGTACAAAGTTGCTGTTATTAGCTACCCTGTGCAAATAATCATAAGATGCTCCGCCAAATAGAAGCAAGTACTTAGGCAATTGGGCACTGTCTGTTGCCCTTTTATAAAACATGCGCACAAAATCTCTTATCGCACTTATATCTTGTGCTCCCGATGAAAACTCATTATATATCTGTTCTGTAGTTGCTACAACTACACTCATTTTGTCGTGATTTTGATGATATGTAGCAAGTTGCTGCGCTTGCGAAAGGAAGTCGGGATAAGTTACAATGATAAGATCCGCTTCTCCTAACTGATGAAGATTTTGGGTTGGTACGATTCCACTAAACTTCGGGGTATATAAATTTGTGCTGTTCATTGCAGCAAACTCATGTAACATTGATGCATTCTGGGTAAAGCTATAAGTACTGCCTCCAAGCGATCCATTCATTATGTATGGCACTTGCGGGTTAGTGACATCCCATACCCTGGTATTGCTGTTGGCACCCTGCAACTGATAATTGGCAATATTCCCAGCGCCTACACTCATCCAATCGCGGAAATTCATTTGATCCCCGGTAATTGTTAATGATCTCCGAGCGTTTAGTTCAATATAATCCAGATAGCCTAATCCGGAAACATCAGCAGGGGAATAGGTAATACCCACATTTGCTACCTGTGCATTACAAGCCACCTGGCTTGCAGTTGTGCTATAAGCCATTACAGTTTCACTGCCGGTAGGAGTAACTGCAAGGCTGGCAGTTCCTATACCGTTTCCATTCAAAGTAGCGCTGAATTTACTGCCTCCGGCATCACAAGTACCCGCAAATGCAACTTTGCAATATACATTCGATACAGGGACGCCCATATCAAAAGTGAATGATTGTGAAGCATTTGATAACTGTGTGGCAAACTCTTCGCCATACCAGTTTTTACCTATTCCGGCTGGGTTTACAAGATTAAGTTCGTGTGCTGTATAATAATTAAAATCAGTCACAGTTACATTGCCTGTGCCTACGGTGCTTTGCTGTGAAACACGCAATCCGGCACCCTGGTCAAAAGAAATAAAATAATAAGCAGTATCAGTATACAGGTTATTTTGGTGAGTAAACATTTGGTTTATACTATCCTTGATCCAGGCCTGTGTACCTACTCCATAAAAAACAGCATAATCTCCTGTACCAAATGTACTACCTCCGCTACTTACCAATATGGCGTTTTCCAGAAGATCAGATGGACGGGGAACTGCATTATTTTCAGAAAGCATATTCCCGCCATTGCCCACTATCCTAATGTTAGCAGGATTTACTGTAGAAGGGGTAACCCCAAGACCTGAAATGAAATTATAATCGATTTTATAAAAACCGGTTTGGGTAATACCTATTTTATACCATGTGCCCTGCCCTAAAACCGAACTCGAAACATCTGTGGTGCGTGCGTTATTGTTACTGTTCCTTGATTCTGACTGCTCATTAACGGTTAATTCAAAACCGCTTACTCTATTTACTATGCCGGGTTCTGTACCGGCCGTATATGCCGGAATATGCACCAATGCAAATGGTCTTTTGCGCTCCATACCTATTGACACACTCAATTTATGCGGGTCAGACGGTCTTATATCAATACGCTGCAATTCGTTTGCGCTATAACTGACCCCGGAAATAGATACATCAGGCAGGGCATAATTATTAAGCCATATTTTCTCAGTAATATATCCTTTATAAATGTCCTGGGCTTTCACCTGAAATACTGTAGTTTGGCCGTTTGAATATTGAAAAGCCAATAAATTGACAAAAAATACAAATACTGATATTATTTTTTTCATCTATCTTTTTTGTTAAACCGTTTTTATAAGGCAGGTTACTATTCAAAATTAAGTCATAAATACATCAAAACTACG
>CAIRZD010000231.1 GCA_903882965.1 uncultured Bacteroidota bacterium | reverse complement strand
CCCCAGGGCAGGAATGCAGCAAGGGCGAATGGTTGTAGCGGTGCGATGTGAGTAACTTGCCGTTTTTTTATGCCTTTTATCCAACCATTTTTTTCTTTTTCCACATTAGTTAATTACTTCATCTGCTACAGCTAAAGTTTTAATTAACTTTACCGCGAAATCAATATAGTATGAAATTTTTTATAGATACAGCAAACCTTGCCCAGATAAAAGAAGCTAATGACCTTGGTATTCTTGATGGTGTAACTACCAACCCTACATTAATGGCCAAAGAAGGAATAAAGGGCCATGATGCAATAACAGAACATTACAGAACTATCTGCGAAATGGTAGATGGCCCTGTTAGTGCAGAAGTGTTGGGTACTACTTTTGAAGGTATTGTAGAAGAAGGTAAGAAGCTGGTTAAGATACACAAAAACATTGTGGTTAAAGTACCGATGATAAAAGACGGTATCAAAGCCATAAAATGGTTTACCGACAATGGTATTAAAACCAACTGTACGCTGGTGTTTTCAGCCGGGCAGGCAATACTTGCAGCAAAAGCCGGAGCTACTTTTGTATCGCCATTTATAGGCCGTATAGATGATGGAAGTTGGGATGGTGTGCAACTTATAGAGCAGATAGTAAGCATCTACAATGCACAGGGCTTTATGACCGAAGTACTTGCCGCTTCTATCCGTAGCCCATTGCATATTGTTCGCTGCGCTGAAGCCGGTGCTGACGTATGTACTTGCCCATTGTCGTCTATTCTGGGCTTGCTGAAGCACCCGTTAACAGATATTGGGCTGGAGCAGTTTTTGAAAGATGCCAAGGCGATGCAGTAGGGAAGCAAAAGTTGAAATTCAAAATCAAAAAGTATAGAATTTTAAAAATCCGGCTTATGTGCCGGATTTTATTTTTGTACCTTACAATCAGTATAAAAACAAAACCATGCAAAACCTCAACGATCTCCGGTTTGCCGTATTGATAGATGCAGATAATGTGCCTTATAGTAACGTAAAAGGTATGATGGAAGAAATAGCCAAATACGGAACCCCCACATTTAAGCGAATATATGGAGACTGGACAAAGCCAACAGTTTCCGGCTGGAAAAATGTGCTTCTTGAAAACGCCATCACGCCTATTCAGCAATACAGTTATACCACGGGCAAAAACGCCACTGACTCAGCGATGATCATAGATGCGATGGACATACTCTATACCGGCAAGGTAGATGGCTTTTGTATCATATCCAGTGATAGCGATTTCACCAGGCTGGCATTACGGCTCCGTGAAGCCGGTGTTAAAGTATTAGGCATGGGGCAAAAGAAAACCCCACTTCCCTTTATTGCAGCATGCGACCAATTCATTTATATAGAAATACTCTCTGAAAAGGTAACCGGTTTAAAAGAAGAAGACAGAAAGGAAGAAAGTGCATCAGACAACACCATCAAGCCGCTTGATAAAAAAGCTATACAGCTAATAGCATCCAGTATTGGCGATCTTGCTGATGAGTCGGGATGGGCATTCCTGGGTGAGGTTGGGAAACTGATACTTAAAAAAGAGCCTGATTTTGACTCCCGTAACTATGGCTTTAAAAAATTAGGGCTTCTTATAAAAAGCACACAACATTTTGAGATTGACGAGCGGCAAACAGACAAAAGCAACATTAAACTGATATACATCAGGGTGAAACCGGTAAATAAAAACACAAATAAGAAAGCTCCAAGAAGGAAGTAATGAAACGAAATATCCTTTTCCTTTTGTTCATGGCTATGCTGTCTGTAATATCGGGGTTGCTGCTTTCAAAAGCATCCTGGGTAGGTAGGGTAGGCATGACTTTTTTTTACAAAGAGTACAATCTCCTTAAAATATGGTGGCAGGGTGCTATAGCTGTATATATTGTGTGGCTGGTACTGTTCCTGTTTCATACGTTGATGCAAAGGGCATTACCAGCTATTACAGCAAGACTGTTGCATATTGTAGTATTGGTAATGGCTATTGCTGGCCTCTATTTTACTTACGATGATTTCTCTAACAACTTTTCCCATCACTTGCTTGGGCGGCGATTTCATTATGGGTTTTACTTAGGTTGGTTAGGGTGGATGTTTATTTGTTTATTCTTTGCATTTAAACGGATGCACAAGCAAATTACGATCACAAATTCAGATAAAACTGTGATAACAGGTGAATAAAAGCAGGAGTATATTTATTATCATTATCGCAGATCGCTAAGCTTTGTTCATTTATTGCAGCTATTTTATTTTTGCCAAAGATACCCACCACTCTCTTCACGGGTGCTGTTATTGTGTGGCTTACAGACAGGCTTCCCAATTCAAACCAGCCATTTTGCGCCAAAAGGTCTTTCCATTCCTGGTATTCCGTGAATGGGAGCATAATTGATGCATAGCCGTCTTCAAGCAAATGGGCTTCTAATACTTTCAGGAGATCGGGGTAAGACAGGAACAGAGTATGCCGGGCAAGGTTCTTACTATCATTGCTACTCAGTAAACTGTCATTAAAAAACGGAGGGTTGGATATGATCAAATCATACTTATGTACAAAATCATGGTCGCGCACATCACCTTCCAGTATACATACTCTATCCTTCCATGGGGAAGCATTTATATTATCTCCGGCCTGAACTACCGCATCCTTATCAAACTCAATACCATCGATTAGGATATCTTTGTTTCGCTGCGCCAACATAAGGCAAAGAAGCCCGGTACCTACACCTACATCCAATACACGTGCCACATTGGGTAAAATGGGCGTCCATGCCCCTTGAATGCAGGCATCTGTAGTTACTTTCATAGCGCATAAGTCTTGCTCTATCTTGAATTCTTTGAACTGAAAGTAATTATTGCCCATAGCAGAGTGTTGGAGAAAAATAATATTCAATTACCACGATCCACGCGCATCAGGGCTTGCGGTCATATCTGCAAATGCACCTGTTAAATATTTATAGTAGCCGGTAATACCTATCATTGCCGCATTGTCGGTGCAGTATTCAAAGCGGGGTATATATACCTGCCAGCCATTTTTATCACCTTCTTCCTTTATTGCTTTTCGTAGGCCGCTGTTGGCCGATACGCCACCTGCTATTCCTACCTGTTTAATATCCAAATCCCTTGCTGCTTTCCGCAGTTTATTCATTAGCATGTTTATAATGGTATACTGCACGGAAGCGCATATGTCGTTTATATTCTTTTCCACAAAAGCAGGGTCTGTTTTTTTCTGAGCTTGTAAAAAATATAAAACAGCAGTTTTTATACCACTGAAACTAAACTCATAATCTTTCATTTCAGACATTGGAAATTTAAAACGTAATGGATCCCCCTCACTTGCATACTTGTCTATTAGGGGGCCACCAGGGTAGGGTAGTCCAAGCATTTTGGCAACTTTGTCAAAGGCCTCACCAGCAGCATCATCAATTGTTTGGCCAAGTACTTCCATATCCAGGTAATCGCGGCACAAAACAATTTGAGTATGACCGCCTGAAACAGTAAGGCATAGGAACGGGAATTCAGGCTTATCTTCTATAAAATGAGCCAGCACATGGGCCTGCATATGATGTACGGCAATCAAAGGAATATCGAGTGCCTGAGCATAGGCCTTTGCAAAACAAGCTCCCACCAATAAAGATCCTATAAGACCAGGAGATCTTGTAAAAGCTACTGCTGTTATATCATGTTTATTTATGCCTGCATCCTTCAGAGCCGTATCTACTACCGGCACTATGTTTTGCATATGCGCACGGGAGGCAAGTTCCGGCACTACACCACCATAACGCTCATGAACTTTCTGTGTGGCTATTGTATTGCTTAATACTTTCCCGTTTTGTATAACAGCAGCACTCGTTTCATCGCACGATGACTCAATTGCTAGAATATTTACTGATACTGTTGACATGCGCCGCAAAATTCGTATTTAAAAACGAATTAAACTTCAAAGTAATCACTTCATTTTCCCGTCATAACATTTATCTTGAATTTCGCCATCTGTTTTTTTTTCTTAATAATGAAAAATATGACAAATAATTGGTATGCCTGTAGGTTGGAATTTTCAAATTAGCAAAGCACACTTTATTTTTTTCGTTATTAATATTACTTTTGCTGCTCTTATGCTAAATGGCAAAAAAATAGTAATTGTATTACCTGCTTATAATGCGGCGCTAACATTAGAGCGCACTTATAAAGAGATACCCTTTGATATTGTGGATGATGTGGTGCTTGTAGATGACAATAGCCGTGATGATACTGTAGGTGAAGGTAAACGCCTTGGTATAAAGAACATCATAAAGCATGAAGTAAATAAGGGCTATGGAGGAAACCAGAAAAGCTGCTATAAAAAAGCACTGGAACTGGGGGCTGATATAGTGATCATGCTACACCCTGATTACCAATACACTCCAAAACTGGTACATGCTATGTCATCTATCATTGCTTTTGACGTATACCCTGTGGTTTTGGCTTCACGTATATTAGGAAGAGGGGCACTTAGAGGTGGCATGCCTGTATACAAATACATATTCAACCGCTTTCTGACTTTATTTGAAAATATATTGCTCAGACAAAAACTAAGTGAATATCACACTGGCTATAGGGCATTCAGCGCAGACGTGATCCGCTCAATTAATTTCACGGCTAACAGCGATGATTTCGTTTTTGATAATGAGATGATCTCCCAGATATTTATGAATGGGTTTGAAATAGCAGAAGTAACTTGTCCTACCAAGTATTTTGAAGAAGCTTCCAGTATTAATTTCAGCCGTAGTATGAAGTATGGACGTGGAGTGTTGCGTGTATCGCTTACGCACCGGTTGCATAAATGGGGCTTGATCAAGGGTAAATTGTACGCGAAAGAAACTCTATAAAATAGGGCACTCAGTTTTTCTTGGTATTTAACATCAATGTGCACAACTATCCGAAACTTTTTTGCCTGAATAGCGGCCATACCTTTGGTTAAGAACGACCAAAACACAAAAATATGGGGCTATTCAAACGTAGTAAAAATAATAACAAACCGTTACTGCGCCAAATTCTGGATT
>CAIRZD010000230.1 GCA_903882965.1 uncultured Bacteroidota bacterium | reverse complement strand
GAATTTATATGACTGCTTGGAATCCATCAGCTTTAAATAATATGGCTTTACCTCCTTGTCATTTATCTTCTCAATTTAAAGTTCATGATAATAAATTAAGTTGTTGTGTTTATATTAGATCTAATGACCTATTTCTAGGTTTACCATTTAATATTGCTTCTTATGCTTTACTTGTATATATAATTGCAAAAGTTTCAAATTTAGAACCAGATGAATTAATTATATTAATAACGAAGGAGAAGATCACGATCAGTTGCAGTATCATTGATATATCAAAATCGAAAAAGAATTTTTTGATGCAACCCATCTTACTTAAACTTTCAAAGCCAACAAAATAATTTTGATGATTGATTATGAAAGTGATGCTAACTATATAATATATAACTGTAAATACCATATTAAACACGTGAAATAGCGTTCTGTTTTTTTCTCCGGGCCAAAAGAATTGCCGGATAGAAATCAATGATATGACAACCAAAACGTAATTGATAAGGGATAATATCTGGTGCTTGAAATCAATATTAGTATCCCTTGCAACTGCGGCAAAACAGAGTGCCGGCAATAAAATAAGTGCTAAAAGAAATGTAATATTTTTCATAGGAATATTCATAATAATGACAAAATTAACCAACTATGTCAAAATAAGATACCATTACCAAATCAATAACATTTAAAAAAAATCATTTTAACGAATTTTCCAATTTGCAAACAACGGCTGTAGCTACACTATTCCCGATTACATTCATAGACGCGCGCCCCATATCCAGAAGAGGGTCAATACCCAGTAATAAAGCAAGGCCTGCCTCAGGTATCTTAAAAGTTGCCAAAGTCCCTGCAACCACTACTAATGAGGCGCGGGGAACACCTGCAATACCTTTACTGGTGAGCATCAATACCAATAACATACTGATCTGTGTACCTATATCCAAATGCATGCCGTATGACTGCGCAATAAATAAGGATGCAAAAGTCATGTACATCATGGAGCCTGCAAGATTAAATGAATACCCTAACGGTAAGACAAAGCTTACTACTTTTTCGTCGCAACCAAAACGTTCCAGTTCCAGTAAAAGTTTAGGAAATGCGGCCTCACTGCTATTAGTAGAAAAAGCAATTAAGGCCGGTTCCTTAATATGTTGTAACAGGCTAAATACCCTGGTTTTTATGAACAAGTATGCAGCGAATAACAATATACACAGCAATATGAACAGACCAACATAAAACTCACCAATGAACTTTGAATAAGTACTTAATATTCCCAAACCTTGTTTTGCAATAACAGCAGTCATGGCGCCAAATACAGCCACAGGAGCAAATTTCATGATATAGCCGGTCATCTTTAAAATAACATGTGCTATTGCATCAAATGCACGTATCACTATATCCCCTTTTTCGCCTAATGCAGCGGTGGCAACACCAAAGAACAGGGAAAATACAACTACCTGCAGTATCTCATTTTTAGACATCGCCTCGAATATACTTGTTGGGAAGATATGGCCGATAAAATCGCGCAATGTAAGTGAGGATGTAGCGGTAGTTGCAGTTGTGGCATCGGGCATCGGTAAATGCATGGCTGCACCAGGCTCAAAAAAATTGACCAATACCATACCGAGAAATAAACTGACAAAAGACCCTCCTAAAAACCATAATAAAGTTTTGCCGCCTATACGGCCAACTGCTTTAATATTTCCCTGTTTTGCAACACCTACTACAAGTGTAGTGAAAACCAACGGCGCTACGATCATTTTTATCAACCGGAGAAATATATCGGCAAGTAATGAAAAGGGCTCCAGTATCTTAGCCTGCACATCCGGTGACTTTCCAACAAAATTTTGGTTTAAGATAAAACCCAATACAACGCCGGCCACCATTGCCAGAATGATGTATAAAGTAAAGCGGTTGTTTTTATTTGGAGAATCAGCCATTGTACTATGCAAAATACAATTTAATAAATCAACTTGTCTTTCACAGACACATTTCCCTGCAAGCCCCCGGAATGAACACAAAGGATCTTATGTTCTTGTGCAAAGGCCTCCGAAAATAACATCTGTTGCAATCCATACATCATTTTTGAGGTGTAGACTATATCAAGTGGGATAATGTTTTGTGTATAAAAGTCGTTCATGAACCCCAGTAATTCATCATTCCACTTTCCAAAACCACCTAAATGCCACTCATCAAATAATTGCCAATTCCTGTTTTTCCCCGGCTGGATGTGCTCATTGATATATTCTTTCAGGTAAATGCCTTTTTTCATAGGAGCAAAGCCTAAAATTTGTTGTTGCTCGTTTATCTTATTTCTAATTCCTATTAATGTTGTGCCGGTACCTACAGCTACAGCAATGTGTGTGTAAGTGTTTTTGATGAATCTGTTGATCAATCCTGCGCCTGCCCTACCCCACTCGTTAGCCCCACCTTCCGGGATAAAGAATATTTCATCAAAATTTGCAACCAATTTTTCAGCCCACTCCGGCTCGTGTTTGTTCTTATAGTCTTCCTGCGAGACAAAAATGAGCTCCATGCCCTCTGCTTTGCATTGTAAAAGGGATGGAGTGAGTACATCATATTTACCACGCACTATACCAGTTGCTTTTATACCAAACAACTTAGCAGCATATGCGGTTGCTACCAGATGATTAGAAAAGCCACCACCGAACGTGACAATGCTTTTATAGCCGGTTTCCTGTGCATGCTTGATATTTAGTCGCAACTTGTACCATTTATTGCCGGACACTACCGGATGCAGCAGGTCGAGCCGAAGCATATCTATACCGGCTACTTTGTGCTGATACCATTCTTTATTGAGGGGTTGGATAATAACCCTGCTTTCGTCAATTGTATCCATACTCACGCAGGTAGTTTTCGTTATCGCGCCATTTTGGGCGGACCTTTACAAATAATTCGAGGTGTACCTTTTTCTGTAAAAATTCTTCAATAACCTTACGTGAATTGATACCCAATTGTTTTATCATACTTCCTCCTTTACCGAGCAGGATCATTTTTTGCGTTTCCCTGCTGACGATAATATCTATTTTAATTACGTTGAGGGTAGTTTTTTCTTCAAAAGCCTGCACTAAAACTGCAGTATGATAAGGTATCTCTTCGTCATAAAGGGCATATATTTGTTCGCGTACCATTTCACCTACAAAAAAACGTTCAGACCTGTCTGATATGCTATCATCGGGATAAAAAGCAAATCCTTGCGGCAACGCTTTTAGTATCATTGGCATTATCTTATCTGTGTTGGTTTTCTTTTGTGCAGATATTGCCAATACCTCCCATCCGGGAAAACGATCCCTGTATTTTTTTATCTCTGTTTCTATGGTACTCTTATCCTTTACCATATCCGTTTTGTTCAGTAATAAAATTACCGGGACTTTTAGTTTTAAAGAACTCCCTATTTTTTCAAACTCTTCTAAAGGCTGAGTAATATCGTGCATCAGTATAGCTACATCAGCATCTTCAAGAGCGCTTTTAACCTGCTGCATCATTTTTTGATGTAGCTTATATTTGGGCTCTATAATTCCCGGGGTATCTGAAAAAACTATCTGATAATCGGGGTCAGAAAGGATACCGAGTATGCGATGACGTGTGGTCTGGACTTTAGGAGAAATAATAACAAGCCGTTCTCCAAGCAGTAGGTTAAGCAATGTTGACTTTCCTGCATTAGGTGCTCCGAATATATTTACAAAACCGGCTTTAAAATTATCTGGCATCAGGCCATAAAAATAGGCTAAATAATGCAAGGATGGGAGCAGCAATATGATAAAACATTACATCTTTCTGATCTCGTCCCAGTTTGCCAGCACCTGATTTTTATCCAATGCTTTATTATGCACTGCGACTTCTGAAATAGCCCCGACGTAGTAACGCATAAATCCTTCATTACCTATTGTAAGTTTTTGGCGCGACTGCCGCATAGGCCCCGCTATAGGAAATGTACCGGAAAGCTCTCCATTTTGGTATACTTCCAAATGATCAGGATATACATTAACAACAAGGTATACCCATTTATTATCTGGCACCTTAACACCAATGCCTTTACCATTGATACCTATAAAGTAATTAGGTGTGTTTATCACATTAGCAATAATAAACCCGCTGGAATCGTCCATATTACCGACCAAGGTAGCATAAGGGAACATTTGTGTATTTGAATAAAACAGTACTTCAGTAGAAAAAACCGGATTAAGGTCAACCGGTTTTATGCCCATCGCATCATTGATCCGGGCTCTTATACTTGTAGTATCATCATTGTATTTTTCATGAATCACCATATCATCCGATGTTCCGAAAAATGTTTTTGCCGGTAACTTTTTTTTGCGTTTGTTGAGCAGACACATTGTCTTGTTTACAGATTTAACATCATATGTAGCCGCAAAAGCGCCGTATGTACGAATTAAATAAGGGAAAGAAGAAACCGAGGGCTCAATAAAAGCATTGAAAGATGAGTCAATAATTTCATTTTCCATTCGGGTAAGATCAGCCTTCATGAATAAATCACCCAGACCCGGATTGAAAGCTGATATTCGTTTGCTGCCATCAAAATATAATCCCTGATACTGTAATGCGGTGTATATGTATATCTTTTCATGCTCCTTTGAGTTCTTCACAATAAACTCAGCATTGTTTTCTATACGTTGTTGTTCTTCCTGTTGTTTGTTTTTGTCATTTTCCTGGTATACGAGTTCGTTGATGCGGTCAATATTGCCTACGATCTCAAAAAATGAGAACGATATTAAAAAGAGGAAAATGACAAACAATCCGTTTAAAATAAAAATATTTTTCTTCTTAACTACTCCCCACAGCTCATCGCCAAGAATAACCAGAAGTATCAGACTCATAGACGAGCTTTGAGAGAAGGGCCAGTTATGACTCCTGCCCTGGAAATAACTAAAAAAGCCAAGGGTGATCACTGAAAGCATAAAGATCATGGATATTTTAGGTGTGATCTCTTTTTTATACCACTTACTGATAGAATAAGTCATACCCAGCATTACTATCAGCGCTACAATATTCCAGGGATGTACCAGCGACATAGGCAGCAGCCCGG
>CAIRZD010000229.1 GCA_903882965.1 uncultured Bacteroidota bacterium | reverse complement strand
GAAAGCTTAACACATTCACCCTGGGCAAGATCATGGCAGATAAGGGTATAAGGATAAGAAGGGTAGGCACTAAGAAAACTACCACATACCATATCAGCAGAACAAGCGGCATCGTTAAAACGTTAAACGAGTTGATCGAAGCTAAGACAATAAGTATAGAAGGTTTCAGTAAAAAGTAAACTGTTTTAACTAAACAAAATGGGTAGTCTTATGGCTATCCATTTCTTGTTTACACCCTTGCTTATGAGGCTAAATTAATATACAATTGATGAAAAACAGGGGTATAAATCACAATATTTAGAGGTATTGTTGCCGAGGATGGTATGGCGTTAAACAATAGTAATAATGCCTCAAAACCCTTGTTATTATTGCATATCACTTATAATATGGTGTAAAAGATTTTGATGCTTTCGTGAATTTTAAGCCTATATTTTTTCATTTTTTTAAATACGCTCAAATATCATCCTCTGTAGGGGGCATCTTGATATACATGGTTGCCGTGTTGTACACTATTTTTCTTTAGTGTAACTTTCAACACCAATGTCCTAAATTGTTCCTGGGTGAGTTGAATTATCTGTTTCCTATCTGGTATCGGTGTCGATTTTATAACCTGTCCCACAGTACCAATGTAGGTGTTATCATCGATCATGTGCATTAGTTCATCCTTAGCTAACCTGGTCGCAATTTTGTCACCTGAGATGCTGCTGCTGTTAACTGATTTATCCTTATTGCTCAATTCCTGTTCAAGCAGGCTGTATATCTTATTCTCCAGGATCGCTTGTAGTTGATCTTCTGTAATGATATATTTTGTATTGGTTATTGTCTTGTTTTTAATGTCTTTCATACCTTGTTTATTATAAATATCAGGAGGTAGGAAACTGTTACATATTGGGATGCAGGGGGAGGGCCTTGGGAGTATCCCCTACAATATAGGCGGGGAGGGGGGCTATTGCTGGGGATCAATCCTGCTTTTAAAATATCAGACATAAAACACACCGACATTTCGGTATGAAACGAAAAAGCTAAAAAATATTTCGGGTATTTTTTTATGCCAGGGTTTCCCCCTATACTAACCATTAACTATTTTAATAATAAAAACTATAAGAAGTATGGACGAGTGGACGAGGAAAGAAGGGAATTAATAAAAGATTTTTGAAGGATGACAGTAAGAAAGATGTACCCCTATATATTAACTGTCGTTTCCAGTAAAAAGTTTTAAAATCGCACCTTACAGTCGTCTATTTGTCCACCCCATCACGAAAAGCCAATTTCTTTATTTTAGTGACGGTATTATAATGTACATCAGCGGCTTTAGCTGCCTGTCTGCCATTTACCCCTTTTTTCAGCAGATCAATAACTTTTTTGTTTTGAGGCTTATTGAGGAAGGTGTGTACATCTTCAACAATCCCAGGCTTACGCCCTTTGTACAGACCTTTAAGTTGGGCAATTTTAATACCATCCTTCTGCCTCTCTTTACTTTGGTTGCGTTCCATCTCCCCAACTATACCCAGAATAGATATTATAAGTTTAGTTATGGCGTTTTCCTTTCCGTTATCATCCATAGTTTTTAAGCCCTGGTTAACGAAATATATTGTAACATTTCTTTCAGTGAAATAATGAATGGTGTTAAGTACGTCTCTTAGATTTCTGCCCAGGCGGTCAATCTCCCATACGGATAATGAAGTAAGGATTCCTTCATTCAGGTACTTTAAGATTTGTTTCCCACCCTCACGCTCGAAAAAAGGTATGGCACCACTGCATTTATCTTCTACAACTAATTTATAATCTTTTTCGTTAACACGTTGCCTGTCGGTCTTCTGGTCAATGGTGGAAATTCTTGTATAAAGTACCTTCATTTGTCATACCGTTTAAGTGGTGTACTGAATACCCCAAAATTATGACATTATACCCAAATAAACAAGGTTTTGGTAGGAAAAATCACAAACGTTATATCACCTGATAGGGTACACCCTTTCAATGTGATACCGTGCATTCACTATTTAAGTTATATTGTAATTATATATGGCTTCGCATTTATGACAACATAAAATATCTTACCAGATAACTCAACTCCATATAAAGAAAACCGATGGATTTTTGCCCCTGTTTTTTACCTACATGCTGGAGGGTAGTGAATTTTATTTTTTAGTGTTTTTTGAAACTACTGACTGATTATAAGAAGTGATTTTATAATCTCTGTTTATTTTTATAACAACATTGACGTTATAATAATTTTCGGCTGGAGGGTAGTCAATCTTTGTGAAATAATCCATATTGAACTTTACAATAAACATATCTGCGGATAAATATTTCACGTCTAAGGTTGCCCAATCAATATTGCTTCTTTCTGAGCCTATCCTATTGCTCTCTGTGTATTTTCTAACTGATTGCACAACATCACCTTTGGGCATGTTTTTTCGTCCGAAATATGAGGAGAGAATTGGGGTAAAATGCATTAGGAGATTTTCATAATTCCTGGAATATAGATCACTATAAAACGAATTGATATTGCTTCTAATTTCATTGATTTCACTCTGACTGACTTGGCTATCTGTAATGCTTAATGCACTATAACTACGCTGGGCGGCTTCGATGTGCTTACCATCTTTTACATTTTGCAAATACTGATTAAAGGATTCCTTGTTGTTCTCTCTAATACAAACTGCCCAATAAAGTGAATCAAGCATTTCTTTATCATCAGCAATAAAATTTCCGTCTTTATGCTGTGAGTTGTACTTTTTATATGCTGCTAAAGTATTTTGTACCTTTGTTAAAGTCCAGTCATCTTCATCTTTTTTATTTATTTTTTGCAATGCTTTTTGGGCATCCTTTACGTATTTTCCTGATGGATTTTGGGCAATGTAATTGGAGTAAATTTCTTTGGTATCTGCATTGCAAATTTTATCCCAGGCGTTTTTATCATGTATATAATTAACCAAGAACCAAGCGGAGATTAATAAAACAGGAATAGTAACACATGCTATAATAATTGCTTTTCTTCTTTTCCTATTTTTGCCGTCTGTAACAACTTTGTCAATATTATTTTTAAATTCTATGTATGATTTATTATTGGGGTCGTATTTCAAAGAAACTTCTATCAAGGTAATTGCATCAATATAAAGCTCATTGGAATATTTTGCCTGTGCCTCTTCATAGGCTGACACGGAAATTTCTTTTGCAACTTCATAAAGAAGTTTTTTATATTCTTTTTCATAGATAGTGAAAGAATAGGCATTACCAGCCTCTGATTCAAGAGCGTTCTGTGCTGCATTTATCGCTCTCGAATACTGTTTTGCATTTAAATATTCTCTTATTTCATGAGAGTTAGAATTAAACAGTTCTTTCTCAATTACTCTTAGTAAATCAAGGTAGGATTTGTTTTCTGATTCCGTTTTTAACAGCCCTAAGATTTCCTTTTTTGCCTCGTCAAATTTATTAACGGCAACAAGTTCTTTTACATATTTAAATTTGCCGTCTTGGTTATTCTGGTGGTTTAATGCGTTAAGAATAGCTTCTCTAAAGGCAAGATTATTCGGATGAGGATCATTCTCAATTAATTTTTCTATTATTGACAATGCTTGTTCAAATTTGTTTTCTTCAAAATACTTTTCGGCTTCT
>CAIRZD010000228.1 GCA_903882965.1 uncultured Bacteroidota bacterium | reverse complement strand
TTCTCACCTAAAAACACACATTTATGCGCACATTATTTACGCTAGTTACAGCCATAGTTGTAATAG
This sequence comes from uncultured Bacteroidota bacterium, assembly GCA_903882965.1. GTDB lineage: Bacteria > Bacteroidota > Bacteroidia > Chitinophagales > Chitinophagaceae > Nemorincola. The sequence goes on along the minus strand of CAIRZD010000228.1, from coordinate 18,016 downwards.
GCATTGTATCGTTTACGCCCAAACCGTATTTAGAGATTACCAGCACGGTTTTTAAAAATGATGGTATGATTCCGGTTAAATATTCCTGCGAGGGTGGTGAGAACAGCCCGCCACTGCATATCAGTGGGATTCCCGCTAATGCGAAATCAGTAGCACTAATCTTACATGATCCTGACGCCCCCATGAAGGGAGGGTTCACACATTGGGTAATGTGGAACATCAGCACCGACGGCGATATTCCCGAAAACTTTAAAGGTGCTGAGCAGGGCTATAATAGCATGAAGCAAAATGGCTATAAAGGTATGTGCCCTCCCTCCGGCACACACCATTATCATTTCATGGTATATGCCATCGATACAAAATTGACCCTCGATAAGAGTACAGATAAGGCCGGCCTCGAGAAAGCGATACAGGGTCATGTACTGGCCAAAGGTGATCTTACAGGCCTTTACAAAAAAGAGAAGCAATAGTAAAAAAACATAAAAAACCCCACGATATTATCGTGGGGTTTTTTCTTGCTATCGATCCATTTACTAATCTAATGATGCTTTTGCCTTACCTGATATCCTCTTTATCCAATCTTTAAATCTGAAGCTCAGCAAACACATAGCCGGTACAGCTATAAGCGTAAGAAATGTTGCAAAGCTCAATCCGTATATCATTGTCCATGCCAGTGGTGCCCAGAATGCAGTATTATCTCCACCAAAATACATATGCGGATTACCTGAACTCAATAACGTCCCGAAGTCAATATTCATTCCTACTGCCAGCGGTATAAGGCCCAGTATAGCTGCAGTAGCGGTAAGCAATACCGGCGTCATACGCGTTCTACCCGACTCCACGATCGCATCATAAGGGGTCATACCTTCATGCAGCATCATATCCATAAACTCTACAAGCAATATCCCATTCCTCACCACAATGCCGGCCAGCGCTATAATTCCTATACCACTCATTACAAGGCTGAATGTATTGCCACCTATAGAATACCCAAGGAATACACCTATAATGCTGAATAGTACTTCACTCATTATTATTACAGTTCTGCTGATCGAGTTGAATTGTAATATGAGTATCAAAATGATCAGGCTTAAGGCTATAAGCATTGCATTACCCAGGAAGCTCATTGTTTCTGCCTGGTCTTCCTGCTGTCCGCCCATCTTAATATTTATCGAAGCAGGTCCGTGAAAATTATTTATTTCCTGCTGCACCGCCGCCACTACATCATTAGGTGTAAAGCCTGAAAGCACATTTGACGACAATGAAATAATGCGCTTCTGGTTTTTCCTCATGATACCACCATAGGTACTACCATAGTGTATATCGGCAAATGCGCTTACAGGCACAGTCCTTATCTTTCCACCCATACCCATGTCGCGGTACACGATTGGCATATTCCTCACAGCGTCTATGTCTCCCCTCTGCGATTGCAATAAGCGCAGGTTTATCGGGTAGTCATCATTTGCATCCCTGAACCTCGATATCTCTTTCCCAAAGATTGCCGTACGCAAATTCATAGCAACCGTATAAGTAGAGATACTCTCATTATCCATACGTTCACGGTTAATGTCAAATACAATTTCTGGCTTGTTCGCATCAAAGTCGCTGCGCAACTCTTCTACACCCGGCACTTGTTTTTTATCCAGGTAGTTTTTCAGGCGTTCAGAAACGCTTACCAATGTGTCGAGGTTATCGCCCGTCATTTCTATTACTATCGGCTTGGGCAATGGTGGCCCGCCCTGCTCCTTGTCCACCGTCACTTCAGCGCCGGGATAAGCCCTTACAGCGGCACGTATCTTTTCCAGGTAATCGGTAGTTGATTTTCCGTGCCGTTCAGAAAACTCCACAAATGCCACGGTGATCTTTCCTTTATTCGGAAAATCACCTATCTCAGTGCCGGTAGGGTCCACCGCATCTACCGTAACATTAGCGATCACTGATTTTACTATTGGGTTTTTCTTCCCTGCCGCAGGATCAATATCCAGCACTTTATCTACTCTGCCTTCCAGCGTTCTTAATACTTCGTTGGTATACGCTTGGTCTGTACCCACCGGCAGGTTGAGATAAACATAAACGAAATTCGGATCGGCAGAAGGAAAGAAGGTAAAGGGAGGGTTGCGCACATTGTACAATACAACAGAGATAGGAAGCAATAAAATAGTTACCAGCAAAACCCATCCCGGTTTTTTCAACGCACGTTTCAGCCACCTCGTATACCACTCCCTGAATGCTGGCCATGCTTTATTCTGGAAGGCATGTATCCACCTGGAGAATACATACTTCTCCATTTGTATGAACACATAAATGAACATAACAAAGTTACCTACCGCAAACGATTTCGATAAATAGAACAATACGGCTATAGCTACGAAAATGATAGTGAGTACCTTGTCCCTCTTTGTAAAGCGGCGTTTCTTTTCTTCACCATGAAAATCGGGTTTCATAAAACTCACCGCAAATACGGGGTTAATGATATAGGCCACCAGCAACGATGCCACAAGAGTAATGATAAGTGTTATAGGCAGGTAAAACATAAAGCTACCTATCACTCCTTTCCAGAATGCCAGCGGGATAAAAGGCATTAACGTAGTAGCCGTCCCTGACAATACCGGGAGAAACACCTCCCCTGTTGCCATTTTTGCCGCCTGTTTTATATCCATCTTGCCGTTATCATAGATGCGGTGGGTATTCTCTATAACTACTATCGCATCATCCACCACTATACCCAGCGCCAGCAGGAAGGAGAACAATACGATCATGTTCAGCGTAAAACCTATGGACGGCAATACCATAAATGCTATAGCGCATGATAAAGGCACAGACATGGCCACAAACAATGCGTTTGTCACACCCATAAAGAACATCAGGATTATTGTTACCAATAAGAACCCGATAATGATGGTATTAATAAGGTCGTGCAGCGTGTTCCTGGTTGCCTGTGATTGATCTCCTGTAGTTACGATCGTTAACTCACTGGGCAGGTCACCTTTTTTCTGCATATCCGTGAGCAGTGCTTGTATCTTGTCCGATGCTTCTATAAGGTTTTGTCCCTTTGCCTTGATCACATTCAGCGTTATCACATTTTTATTATCCAGCCGCGCATAGCTTTTCTGTTCTGCAAAACTGTCTACTACGCGCGCTATATCTTTAAGGTATATACTGCTGCCCTGCTGGTTTTTGATAATTATATTACCTATTTGCTCAGCCGTCTTGAATTCATTACGTATGCTCAACACGCGTTTCTGCTGATTCATCGAAACCTCTCCTGCTGTAGTTGAAACGTTTTCTGAAGCTATCGTACGGTCTATATCATCAAAGGTGAGCCCGGCAGCTTCCATTCTATACATATCCACATTGATCTGTATCTCACGGTCCAGCGTACCTACACGGTCCACCCTTTTTATTTCTTTCATTGCTTCAACATTGTCCTTTACCTTATCTGCATATTTCTTCAATCGGTTAAGGTCATAATTACCGGAAATATTTATTGCTAGGATTGGTATTTCAGAAAGGTCAATGTCTTTTACTTCAGGTTGGTATGGCAGGTTTTTAGGCAGGTCTTGTTTGGCCTTGTCCACGCCATCTTTTACATCCTGCTTTGCTTTATCAACCAGCACATCAGTATTAAACTCCACTATAACTACCGAATAGTCCTGGAATGAATTACTCGTTACCTTCTTTACACCAGTAAGGTTCTTTACCTGTTTCTCAATTGGCTTGGTTACCAGGTTTTCCATATTCTCCGGCGATGTCCCCGGATATACTGTTTGCACAATGATCTGTGGTATCTTTATATCTGGGAATTGTTCTTTCGGCAGGTTGATATATGCCATTAGCCCGGTAAGGGTAATGATGATCGTAATGATATAAATAGCAGTACGGTTATCTATTGCCCAGCTCGACGGTTTAAACTCTTTGAATACGTCTTTCATTTGAAATGGTGTTGTTTAGACGCCCTACATTATTAATGTGTGGGATCTATTTGTTTATTGAATAGTAATTTGCTGGCCGTCTTCCATTGATTCGTAACCGGCTGTGATCACTTGGTCCCCTGCTTTCAATCCTGATAAAATTTCAACCATCCCGTTTGAATTACGACCGGTAGTAACCAATACTGGTTTTGCTGTTTTACCATCCGTGATATAGATCATTGAGCCCTGCGATGTTTTTTGTATCACAGATACAGGTACCACAAGCGCATTTGGATTATTATAATTAGCTATCTTCATGATACACGACATGTTTGGATGCAACTTGTTGTTGTCCGGCAAATGCACCTGCACCATAAATGCCCGCGATACAGGATCAATAGCCTGTGATACATAGCTGAGTTTTGTCTTGATCGTATCATGCACATCAGGCATTATTAAAGTCACGGCATTTCCCTGTTTTACACTACCTAAATAATTTTCACCCAGGTTCGCTTCGGCTTTCAGTTTATCATAGCTCACTACCTTTATTCCTGAGCCCATAGCAGCAGCAGCAGGCGATGCATAATCTCCCACCTTCAGGTTTAGCGCATCCACAACACCTGATATAGGAGATACGATCCTGTACAGGTCACGCTGTGCTTTAAGCGCTTCTATCTGTTTCTGCACACCTTCATATTGTGCCTTCGAGCTCATTAGTTGCACCTCTGTACCTATGTTTTGCTTCCACAATGCCTGCTGCTTTTCATACAAGGCTTTTGTAAGTGTTAGCTGCGGCCCCAGTGTTTCAATTTGCATATCTACCGGCGATGCATCAAGGGTAGCAAGCACCTGGCCTTTATGTACTTTCTGGCCGGCCTGCACCATAATGCTTTTCACGCTGCCTTGTGCCTGTGGCACTACCAGTATATTTTCGTCACCCGATATCTGGGATTGCACTTCTACATATGCATTAAAATTCCCGGTAGCTAAAGTAATTACCGATACCGGTATTACCTTGGCAGAATCAGTGCTGCCGGCTTCCAGCGCCTTTATTTTCAGGTCTATTTCCCCCCGCTCTTTTTTCAGTTTTGCAAGCTCAGTAGCCTTATCCTGTTTCCCGCCGCAGGATGCAAAAATCATTGCAGGTATCAGTAAATAAATTAAACGTTTCATTTAGTATGTGTTTTAAAAGTCAATTATTTTCTTGTTTCAAAATATGATCTATACAAATTACTCTCGACCTCACCCGCTCCTTTGGAGAGGGCCGGAGAGAGGTCCTACTTCAGCAGCCCCAAAGCCTTCTTCAGATCTGCCTCAGCATTTATCAGGTCCAGCAATGCACTGAAATAATTTGTTTGCGCACCTAACTGGTCAGCCTGCGCTTGTGTTACTTCAAGATTGCTGCCTACGCCCGCTCTATATTTCCGCTGTGCCAGGTCCAGTACATCATTTGCCAATTCCATATTTCTTTTCTGGCTCTGCACCTGTAATACTGCATTCTTTAAAGTCGTGCGTGATGTTGCTGTTTGGAAGTCTAATGATTGCTTTAGATATTCAATGCTGTTTTTTGATTTTTCAATATTTAGTTTTGTTTCGGCAACTTGATTTTGACGAAGTAAGCCGTTGAATATAGATACATTCAACTGCAACCCTATCATTGAATTAAATGCATAATTTGATGGCGACATTATCTCTGTAAACTTATCCGCAGCATAGTTATAACCTGCTGCGCCAAAAAGATTTAAAGTGGGTAACGCTGCGTAATTGTAACGCATTAAATTAAACTCATTTAGTTTAAGTGTTGTTTTTAGCAAGTTATATTCAGGCACTTTGTCGTAATGTTCGTCCTCACTCAATAAACTGAGGGTATTTTGTTTCCGCTGTTCCAAAGCAGTATCTGTAAGAATAATGGGCGTATTCAAGTCCATACCTATTTGGTATTTAAGCATTTGCTCAGATACAGTAAGCAGGCTACCTATGCGTATGCTATCGGTTGCCAGGTTATTTACCCTTACACTGGTACGTTCCACATCTATTTTTTCTGCAAGGCCATTCTCTTGTGTTACGATCAGGTCATGTTCCAGGCTTCTTGCATAAACCAAAGAGTTCTTAATAATATCATACTGGCGGTAAGCGATTACAAGTGAATTATAAGCCTTGTATATATTATACCGGATGTTTTCTTCTGTAACTGCCCCATTTAGCTTTGATAACTCCATTAAAGTATTTCTCGCCTTCACTGCTATAAATACACTACCATCAAAAAGCAATTGTGACGCGCTTATGCTTGCTGATCCTGCATAAGGGATCGAAAAAGGGAATCCAATTATAGTTCCTTTCGGAGCGCTGGAGCCAGGGAAACTACTCGCATCAATAAATGTTTGTTGAGGATTCAAAAAATCATCCAGTTCCGCTTTGCCATTTATATGTGGATATGCTGCCGCAATAGTTTGTTTGTTTTGCGCGTTTTGTATCAACACATCTATCTGCGCATTCTTAATATTGTAGTTATGCTTTATGGCATAGTCCATGCACGCCTCAAGGCTCAGTGGTGTTGCTTGCTGCGCCGTAGCTACAGCAGTCGCAAAAACCATATTTATCAGGACCAGGTGAAATCGTCTCATATCTGTGATGCTTGCTTTAAATATTTTTCTTTGTATTTATGATAAAGTTTTTCTCCCTTCACAGTCATTATCCCGTAAAGAAAATGCTCGCCTATTTCCAGCGCTACACTCATGAGGTCGTTCCTGTCGCTTACCAGTAGGTTAGGTTGTAATACCAACAAAGATGTCTCCAGCCGGTAACGTGCCAGCAATTCTGCATTGATATCTTCCCGGTATAGCCCTTCTTTCATACCCCACAGTATATTTTCCTTCATCATTGTCACATCCTTACTCGCCAGCAGTTCTCTAAATATCTTATATGCATCCGGAAAAAAGCGCTGCATCTCAAAAAGTGCCATCGGGTTTATGCGCTTATTCATTGAGTCGAAATATGCCATCATCCGCACCATTGCCTCGATCGCATTCTCCGCATCATTTAGTGTTGCATTACAAAGCTCCGTCATCTGGTTTTTGTACCAAACCACAGAGTCATTCACTACCTCCTGCTTATTGGCAAAGTGCTGGTAAAGTGTCTTTTTCGAAATACCTGCCCGGCGCGCTATATCGTCCATAGTAATTGTTTTAAAACCATACTGGCTAAACAATTCTGCAGATGCACTAAGTATTTTTACTAATGGTTCCATCTCTTTTCTAAAATCGGTGGCAAAACTATGGAAACGTTTTCAATAAAAATAGTTTCCATAGTATTTTATAAATCTATCCGCTCATTCATGAAAGTAATACTGGAGCCTAAATGCCTCATTTAGAACCGATTACCATTTTTTACTTTTTACTTTTTTAATTCTACTTTTACGCACAACCATTTAACCAATTAACGATTTAACTTTTTAACCCTCAAAGTGGCCACCGGTAAAATATATACACAGCTTCGAACGCTAAAAGCGCAAAACAAAAGCGGTTTCGCCGTCCTCGCCGATCCCGATAAGATAGCCCCGGCTGATATGCAATATCTTGCCCGCCTTTGTAATGACGCACAGGTCGATTACCTCTTTATGGGAGGCAGCCTGCTCATGGCCCACCAGATGGAGCTATGCATCCAGCGCTTCAAAGCAGAAAGTGATATACCCGTCATCCTGTTTCCCGGCAGCCCTGCCCAGGTAACCCCTTATGCTGATGCGCTTTTATACCTCACACTAATTTCAGGCCGTAACCCCGAGCTGCTTATCGGTCAGCACGTAATGTCCGCTCCGCAAGTCAAGGCAAGTGGTCTTGAGGTCATCTCCACAGGCTATATCATCATTGATGGTGGCATACAAACCACCGTTTCATATATGAGCAATGCAATGCCCATACCCGCCGATAAGCCCGAAATCGCCCTCTGCACTGCATGGGCCGGCGAGCTTCAGGGAAAACATATCATTTACCTCGATGCGGGCAGCGGGGCCCGCACCCCCGTCACAGAAGAAATGATTCGCAAAGTGAGCGCCCACATAGAAATACCACTCATCGTCGGCGGCGGTATACTCACTCCTGAGAAGGTCTACGAAAACTGTGTTGCCGGAGCTAACCTCGTAGTAGTCGGCAACGCCATCGAGCGCGATCCCTTACTGATAAGAGATATGGCCCAGGCTGCTAAGGCAGCTATTCAAAATCCTGATAACTTAGGTATATCAAAACAAAACAATACTGGTCAAAAATAATTTTTACCCATTATGAAGTATTTGCTTGCCATTTTAATAATTGTTGCCCCGCTTTTTTCTTTCTCCCAGGAAAGGCTTTTTTCCGGTAAGGTGATCGACAAAGAACGGAAAACCGGCATCCCCTTTTGTGTCATAAAAGCAAAAGACAGAAACGAAGGCGTATACACAGATGAAAACGGAAGATTCTCCTTTAATTCCAATACAGACTCTGTCAAAGACTTTATATGCTACTCTCTCGGATATGCCAAACGGGAAATATCAATAACCCAGTTTCAAACTGATTCTACCACCATAGAATTAGAAAAAGAATATACAAATCTTAAAGAATCGGTCGTTTTTGCCGACAAAGGAAAAATTAGGCATAAAATACTGGGCAGGAAAAAAGCCAAACATGTCAGTGATTGTTACCAGAAATACGGCGAGGAAGATGCCGTTTACCTCATTGCCGATCGCTTTAATAACGGTTTCTTAAAAGAAGTATTTGTCTATATCACCAGCGAAGGCATACCCGATACTAAATTCAGAATACACGTTTACGAAAAAGACCCCAAAACAAACATGCCCTCAACCGAACTCACAGACAGCAATCTCGTAGTTCACGCAAACAAGGGCAATGAATGGGTAAAGGCGGATATGAGCAATAAAAGGATCCCTGTGGGCGGCGGGGTTTTCATTTCCGTCGAGTGGATTGCAGGCCATGGCAACAACGATGCCGCACTCCAATCCAGCAAGCATGCCATAGTTACTAACCATAATGGCCAGGTCCTTGGCCTCCAGCGCAATTATGGTGTGCCTTATTTATATCACCGCTATCCGTTTCATACAGAATGGATAAGCAATTGGGATACAAACCTCAACCCCGCCCTTTGCCCAATGATATATGGCACATACACCTATACCCGTAAATAACGCTAACCCCGGGCCCCTAAAGGGGAGCGCTTTGGGGTTAAAAACATTTAGCTTTTGAATTTCCATATTACCTGAGAAAAGTTGCAAAAAGGACTGAACCCTCAATGTTCTTGAGCATCGTACTCCCCTTTAGGGGTTAGGGGGTTCGAGGTCCGAGCTTATATATACATTAAAATTATTTGCAAAAGTTATGGTTTTTTGGAAATCGCGATTATATTTGCATGTCTAAATAAAACACACTCTGTATGAAAAAACTGATCCTCGCTTTATTAGTAGCCGCGGGTGCAATAACAACAGCTAACGCTCAGGAACCAAAAAGTATCTTATTGTATGGCGATCTTAGCATACAAACAGTAAGGAATCCTAATCTTGTTAAAAACACAGTATGGGATGCTGCACCTGGTGTCGGATACCAATTTAACCACAACTGGACTTTAGGTCTTTCCGTTATGTGGGGTCAAAACGCTACCAAAGACAGCGCAGGTAACAAAACTACCATCAACAGCTATATGGTAGGTCCTTTCGCCCGTTACTCTCATTATATCCGTAAAAGCGAAACTTTCTTCTGGTATTCTCAATTCGATTTCGATTACGCAGGCGGTTACACTACTAACGAAGGCAACCCTGCTTACAACAAGAACAATGGCATCTACGTAGGGATCTATCCTGCTTTAGGCATCAACTTCGGTCGCGGTCTTTGTGGTAATTTCTCTATCGGTGGTCTTAACTACGCTACCAATAAAGTTTCTGACGCTACTTACAGCACTAACACTTTCAACTTTACTTTCGGTCACATGGTTAACGTTGGTATCAGCAAAAACTTCAATTGCGGTCACAAAATGCACAGCCACCACGAACCAGGTGATGAAGTTCACCGTCGTCGTGCTGACAAAATGGAAGATGAAGATGATGCAGCTCCAAAACCAAAGAAAAAACAAAGGAACAGGGACGAAGATGAGTGATAACATCCTTTCTTGATAATATTTTAAACGTCCCGCCCATAAGCGGGACGTTTGCTTTACCATATGCCGTACTACTATTTAAGATCCACGATAAGTAATAAACCACGAAATTTACCGTTATTTTCATTGGCCCTTGACGGAGGTATAAACTTTTTCGCGCTTTCTTTTCACTTTTTCACTTAATATTGCCTTTGATATGAAGACACTGTTCACTGCTTTATTTACACTTGCCTGCTCCTCATTATGGGCGCAGCAGGATACTGCTGCACACAACCCTTCACAACGGCATCACATTTATGAGCGCTATTCAGTTATTCCTACCGTATCCATAGGCTTTATTGATGGTTACCGGAATAACTATACACTGCCATCCGGCTTTCTAAAAAATAATACTTCTGGCTTTGCACCCATACTCGTTAAGCTCGAGTATGCCGTTTGGCGCGATGTCAGCCTTGCAGCCACCTTTAGTTACGATGCTTTTTTTTACAATTTCAGCCAGCAATATGAGGGTAATAACGGCCCTTTTGTTCGTTACAGAACCGATAATTTCAGATCATTGAGCGGCGGTATATCCGCATTTTACCACCTGCGAAAATTTATCCCCATACATCACCTCGATCCCTTTGTAGGAGTAGGTATCTCTTTAAATAATAACCGTTATAGCGCATACCCTCAGGGCGATAGCACCGCAATCAAGTTATCACATACGCTTACCCCCTATTTTAAAGTGGGTGCACGTTATTATATCTCTGATAGATTCAGTCTTTTTGGTGATCTCGGCTACGATAAGCCATGCATTTTTAGCCTGGGTTTTTCATGTCGTTTCTTTTCCGGCAAAAATCCATTAAAATGATCCGCTTGGGCTCTGCGATAATAACCCATAAGCAGCAACGCCCAATTCATGCGCTATCATTTCCTGCCACCTTTTTTGTGCGCTTATATTAGTCCCGTGTGTCGTCTCTTGTTCATAAGCATCTTGGCGGGCTTCATATTCGTTGCTTACTTCATTGTATATATTGATCAAGGCAAGTTTTAAATCGGCCTCGTTTAAAGCTGGCTTACCTGCAGGCAGGTCAAATTTTTCAAGCCGCTCCCGCAACTTACGTGTGTATATTTCGCACAGGTCAAAGTGTCCTTGTTCATGCTCCAGTATTCCCGGCAGTTTAGCATCGGGTTTCACCCACGATTGGGTCGTGTAAAACAGGTTATATACCACGATCTCCGGCTTATCACCGCTTATAGAGGCATTCGTTTTAAAACCTATTCCGCAGTGGGTAGCAGCAGCTACCTCATCACGCGTAGCTTTTATATCACCCCTGAAATCATCCCACGATAATCTTTTATGTTCAGCCCACTGAAACGTTGCGGCTGCAGTACCACTCGATGAAACAGTCGATGTTTTTATTGATTTTTCTTTACCCTTCCCAAAGCCCGCGACACTTTGCGCGCAAACAAAACCGACAAGAAAAATAGCATACACACAATTCTTTCCCACACACACCATCATGCTTTATTTTAAAAAATGAAAAATGCCTTTGAAGGAAATGAAGTTACGAAAAAAAATTGCACATCGCACGGCATAATAAAAAATTACAAATACCTGACTTAACATTATAGTTAGTTTTTAATAATTAAGAATTTTATCTAACTTTATTATATGAAACCCACTATCCTTATCATTCTGCTTTCTTTTCTTAGCCATTATTCCTTCTCGCAAAACAGGATAGGCCTTGAAGCGGGCATTGGCGAAGCAACGTTTTCTCCGGTCAATTTTTTTAATTCCGACTATGATTATCAGCATACCTCCCGCCCCGATTTTACAATAAACCTAAGCTATTTAAGAAAGATTGGAGGCCATGGATATATTGGCGCCAAAATGTATTTCGAAAAATATTCTTTTAATTACGAACAAGATGACTATTCAAGCCCGGCTTATTTTGCAGGCATAGTTCACAAAAGTTCATACTTGTTTTTTGCACCCGTTGCCGATGTTGGTTTAGGCAGGCGCCAGGTGTTACATATGTATTTTACGGGTGGAGTAGGGTTTTTGTTAAATGGGTATCAAAAAACACACGAAACATTTGAGCCCGGTTACTTTCAGCGTTACTCCGATACAACGTTTATTTCATCCGGCGATATTGATCATGTTGTTTCCCGAATGGGTTTTGGCCTCATAGAGCATATCCGTTTAAATAAATTGTGGCACATTACTATTAACGAAGGCTTTACTTTTATGCTTACTGATTTGACAATTATTAAAAATATAACCGAAGTCCGCCCCGGCTACCTTTCTTTACAGGTCGGGCTTATGCGAAAACTCAAACCTAAAACAATTGATAAAGGGAAAACGGTAGAAAAGGAAAAATAGAATAGTTATGATACATCCTTTACCACCTTCTCATTTGTAAAACTTACATTTGCATATACTTTCAGGTTCTGACTTTTAACTTTTAATTTCTTAATGCAGTTACCACAGGGTAAAAAAATTTATTTCGCTTCCGATTTTCATTTGGGTATCCCCGATCGTGCATCAAGCATTGCGCGCGAAAGGCGCATATGTCAGTGGCTCGATGAGATCAAGACTGATGCCGCAGTGATCTACCTCGTAGGCGATATGTTCGATACCTGGTTCGAGTATAAGAACGTAGTGCCCAAAGGCCATAGCCGTTTCATGGGCAAGCTCGCTGAGCTCAGTGATAGCGGCCTCCAGATCGAGGCATTTACCGGCAATCATGATATCTGGATGATGGGCTACTTCAAAGAAGAACTCAATATACCCGTGCATTACGGCCCCATCACCCGCGAGTTCAACGGCAAAAAACTATTCATAGCCCATGGCGATGGCCTCGGCCCGGGCGATAATGGTTATAAATTCCTCAAGAAAGTATTAAGCAGCTCCCTGCTCCAGTGGCTCTACCGCCGCATCCACCCTGTTACAGGCGTCGGCATCGCCGCATGGTTCAGCCAGCTCGGCCCCAAGCATGCCGACTCCCCTGTCAAAGAATTCCTTGGCCCCGAAAAAGAAATGCTTGTACAGTTTTGTCTCGAAACGCTCAAACACGAGCACATAGATTACTTCATTTTTGGTCACCGCCACATTGCTATAGAATACCCTCTCCCCCAAAACAGCCTCTACGTTAACCTCGGCGACTGGCTCCGCTACGACAGCTACGCAGTATTCGATGGCGAAAAAATACAATTGAAATTTTATAAGCCCGCCACGGTAAAATAAAAAACCTCACCACCAAACATCGCATCACAATACAGTTTGTAACATTTATATCCCCTGGCCATAAATGTGTACGTAATAATAAACTATATTCGCTATCCTGAAGAGCAAGTATGTATAAAACCTTAAGCCTCTTATTTCTTTTCATTAGCTCATATTATCAGCTGGGTGCCCAGGTATTTCCCCGTGAGGGAAGCAAATTGTGTTACAGGATTATAGGCTTCTCATTCCCTGTTCAGGTAGGGGCCAATAAATATAAAATTGAAATTGCTAAAGGGGCCTATGATACAGAAAGCGATTTCGAAAAAAATGTTACTGCTTCTGTTTTTACTAAGAAAAACAAAACAATTGCTGAAGTCTCTTCCTTTGGGCAGCAATATACATGGCGTATCATCTGCTATACAAGTACCAATAGCACCACAAAAAGTATACTCCACCATTTTAGTGTTAACATAACACCCGATGTCGACACATCTGCCACCCGTCTCAGGGTAACAAAAGATATGGGAAAATATAAAGATGCCTATGTCTTCATCGATGGCAATAAAGCGCTTTACGACATGAAAGGGAATCCTGTATGGTATATGCGGGGCACAGAACAGGCTTCCAATCAAAATATTGTTGTGCGCGATTTAAAGCCTACGCCCCAGGGTAGTATCACATTTTTTACCGGGGGTCACCCTTACGAAATAAATTATAATGGAGATGTTTTATGGCAATACAAAGGTAGTTCTGCCAATGACTACAAGATTTTCCATCATGAATTTACCCGCCTCAAAAATGGTCATTATATGGGCATGATATATGAAGATCAATATGGCCACCCACAACCTTTAATTAAAGATAGTGCCGAACGATACGTATACGACAGCGCCGGTTTTTTCCGCACCAGGTTCGGGAGCAGTCTTGCAGAATTTGATCAGGATGGCCATTGCATTTGGCATTGGAGTGGCTTGGCGTATGAGAATAGTTTTGATATGGGGTCACGCAAAACCATCGATTGCTCTGTAACTGATTTTGATTTCCATGAAAACTCATTCTTTTTCGACGAAGACAATAAGGTTGTTTATTTAAGTTTCAGAAACATATGCCGTATCATTAAAATTAAATACCCCGAAGGAAATGTATTGAATACTTACGGTACTATATACAAGCCGGGTATGAAAGATATGGAGAATGGCCTGTTCTGTGGTCAGCACTCATGCACACACACACCTGATGGTTATTTGTGCTTATTTAATAACAACGTATGCAATGACCAATTGCCTTCAGTGCTCCTGTTGAAGGAGCCCGCAGCGGGCAAAAACGACCTTAAAAAAGTATGGGAATACCAGTGCACAGTAGAAAATAAAGATAGTACCGCAATAAGAGGCACACATTTTCTTTCCGGTGGTTCTGTCGTAGCATTGGCTGGTCAGGCCATGCTGGTGATGATGGGTATGCCATACCCTGAAGTATTTATTGTCAATCGAGATAAAAAGATCCTCTGGAGCGCAATTCCCGAAAAATATCATCCCACCCTTGAAAAATGGGTCGTTTTTGAACAATATCGTGCAAGTATCATAAACCGCAAAGACCTCGAACAACTTATCTGGAACTCAGAAAAATAACACCTGCTATAGTCTGCTATCTTCCTTTTTTGCTACGCTAGCCGTCAGGTATCTTCCTCTTGGCCGAATCTTCTATGATGAAAATGCTTGATCAGGCAATTAGTTCTTGCATGTACGCACACACTAGATAAAAAATTTACGTTCAATCAAAAAGCATGTTTTTTTATCTTTCATCTGAAAATCAGAAGGGGAAGCAGGCGCTCCTCAGGAACAACCCGCTGGCAATATGATTTGGCGGTGCATTTTTAAAATACAGCGGGAGTAGCATTACTGATTCTGCCGGCCCTTTTTCATATCCTCATATTTTTTTGCGGAGTCTGTTTTGCCTGTTATTCTATATGTTGTGGCCAGCACATCGTACGAAGCCATGAAAGATGGATCAACTGCTATGGCCCGCTTGGTATAAAGAATAGCCGAATCATAAACACCCATCGAGCCGTAGCACAGCCCGCAATAAGTATAAGAGGATACTTCGGTTGGATTGGCCTTAATAGCCTTCTTATAATACACAATAGCATCAGGATAATCTTTTTTGAAATTATATACAGCAGCAAGGTTACTGAGCGCAAAAGAATTATCCGGACTTAACTGGATGGCGCGTATACTGTGCACCTGCGATGAATCATATTGGCCGGTATTAAAATAAGCAAACGCAAGGTTCGACTCCGCTTTATCATAATCAGGATAAATAGCCAGTGCCTGCCTGAAATAACCTATAGCCAGCTCATAATCCTGTTTTTGTTTGGCTGGCTCTTTTTCTTTTTTGGCAAGGGTAGTGGCCACCTCATAGCCAAAGAAATAGTTGAGCTTTGCACCATTGGGGTTTTTCGCCACATCGGCTTTATATAGTGTGTAGTTGTCCCGCCAGTCGCCGTTACGGTTTACCGCAAGCGCTGCATATACTACAGACAGTGAAATAATAACGATCAGGAAGAGTTTGTTTTTAAAAAAATCATTCGCGCCTTTCACGATCCACTTATCAATAGCAAGCGCCATCAATAAACAAAACCCTACCGAGGGGAAAAACAGGAAACGCTCACCCAAAGCAGAGCCTATTAAAAACGGAATGTTTGAGAACAGCGCTATAGTAATAAGAAAGAATAATACGGCAAATGCAACCGGGCTCTTATTGTTGCGCAAAAACAGCTTGACGCCGGCAAATGCGAGCAGAATATAGACAGCCAGGGAAACCAGTACCCATGGATCTGCGAAACCGGTGAAGGGAATGATATTCCAGGAATAGTCCCACATAAGCGGGTGTGGTATAATGAGTAGCTTAATATAGTATCCCAGTATCAATATAGCAGTAGCTATGCGCGACGCAAAAGGCAGCCCCGGCTTGGCAAGCGCATTGTCTATAAAAGGTATATTGGCCGAGTCATTAACGTGATAAAAACTCAATACCGAAGACCGGATCATTAAGCCGGCCACAGCAACAGCGATCACACAACAGGTAATATAAATGCTACCCTTCCTGTTCTCGTTGCGGTAAAAAAAAGAATACCATGGGCACAATCGCAAGAAATGTATAAGCAGTCTCCTTTGCAAGGATGGATAAAAAAAAGCACAGCATGCCCTCCATCAATAAAATGATCCGCTTCGATTGGATATACTTAATGAACAGATACAGGCTGAGAAATGCAAAGAAGAAACACAGCAGCTCATCGCGGCTCTTGATATTAGCCACCACCTCTGTATGAATCGGATGCAGCGCAAATAATAGCGCCGCCACAAACGCTACTGCCGTCTTCTTGCGCTCGAACAGCAGATCAAGGAACAGGAAGAGCAATATCACGCAACCGCAAAACACCAGCACATTCATAAAATGGCCCGGCACAGGGTTAAGGCCAAAGAACTGATACTCCACAGCAAACATCACTAATGATAAAGGCCTGTAGAGATCATTGGAAGCGAGGTTGATACCTTTTCTGTATGGCGTATATAATAATTCAGGAATTGCAGAAACTCCGCGGGTAACTATCGTATTATCTGTGATCGCAGAGCCATCATCCACCGCATAACCATTGCCCAGTGTATTGGCATAAACAAGGAACGAAATAATGCCCAGCAAAAAAACCAGCTTTGTGCTTACCGTAAATGTCTTTTTGCTTTCAGTTTGCGTAGCAGCCACATTATGTTGTTGCTTTGCAGGCTGGGGATTTGTCTTTTTATTTCCTTTGTTAGCCATTTACTATATCATTCAGACGATAATGAAAGATACGCTAAATATGGCTTTTATTTTGTTTATTCAAAATCGCCGTTACAGGGAATCAAAGGATAGGATGCAGAGGACGAGGTGTGCAAGAAAAAAACACATTAACAACTCTCGTGCAGGGAGATAACACCCCCCTGCTGTACTGGATGTGCCTCCCAACTCAAAAAAATAAGTGTATACACTTTCCGCTCACATCCTTTCCCATCATCTAATTTTGTTTCTGGTACTGATATACCTGAATTGGAAAAGCAAAGAAAAGTAAAGAGATGGGGGGTAAAGCCGAACCACGACTTGACTATATTACTCAGCTGAACAATGATAATATACCCCTGATACATTTCCATTACAACAAATGATAAAATAAACATTTTAATATCAACATGATATCGACACCAGATTTATACACAGACCGGCATATGAAGAATAAAAATCCCGCATAACAACACTGAATTTCAAATAAAAAAAAGAAGTCCCCCAAGTGACAAAAACGAGATAAAACCGCGACATTTTCGGGACATTTTAAACACCCAAAAGATCTTTGACATTATAAATAATAGAATATCATTTGGTTGGCCAGCTCGCTCACTAAGCCTCGCTTTTCGCTGTCATTCAATTAACTATAGCTGATCTGCCGGGCACAGGCCCCTTGAAAACTACATTACGTAGCAGACTATTTTTCCCTGGTGTTATTTAGATATTTATTCTTTTTCTGAGTTCCAGATAAGTTGTTCGAGGTCTTTACGGGTAGTGATAATGCTGGCCCGGTACAATTCTATATTTTGCCATTTTTTTTCTACCGGGTCATACTTTTCGGGCAGTGCGCTCCAAAGGACTTTTTTATCAAGGCTCACGATAGAGATTTTGCTGTATGGAGCCCCCATAGATATTAGCATTGACTCATCAGGTAATTCCTGTA
>CAIRZD010000227.1 GCA_903882965.1 uncultured Bacteroidota bacterium | reverse complement strand
CCCATACTACCCATGATCTTCCCCGATGCCCTCTACCGCTGGCATTACAGCGCCTGGTGGAAATTTTCTCCCGGCCGCAATAGGGTCATATACCTCGATCCTGTTCCTGTTGCCGGCCTCACATTAGAAGATCTACCCACACTCAAACAGCAGGTATATACCGTTATTGAAAATGCAATGATCAAATACAGGCAGCAATAGCTAGCCCCCCAAAAAGTGACTACATTCGTATAATTCTACCTGCAACTCACAGTTTATCGCCCGCATTCCAGATGAGTTTTTCCAGCTCTTCACGATTTGGGATAATGCTTGCTCTGTATAAAGTCATATTCATCCATTGTTTTGCTACTGTATCATATTTTTCACCAACAGCACTCCACAATACGTCCTTATTCCTGTCTGTAATAAATATTTTACTGTATGGTCCGCACATAGATACAAACATTGATCCATCAGGTAATTCTTCCACATTGCCACCCTTCGGGAAATTCAGATTTTCCTTTCTTGACGCATGCATTCCATCTATTGTACACTGATACTCCCACACTTTTTTCATAGTGTCATTCGTCAACGTTGGTTCCTTCATCATCACAATTTTAGGAATAGCAGGTGAGCCGCATGTATTATTGTCAAATAAGTACAAGTACCCTTCCTTCGACAACCTGCATGCGTGCTGGTTACAAAAAAGATCATTATCCATTTTCACCATACCCGGTTCATAAAGTGCACCATAACTGTTTAATACATTGCCTTCAGGGTATTTTATTTTTATCACCCGGCTTATTGCCCTGAAACTTATATAAATGACTTTATCCTTTTCATCAAAATAAAAAGAGTTTTCATGCAGGTCAAAATCATACTTGCCATCTGCTGTCCTTCTGTTATACATGTCGCATTTTTTTATATAGTCAAGAGAGCTCCATGTCCATACTCTATTACCATATTCATCATATTCCTCCGCTGTTTCATAAAAAAATGTTTGGTAAAAACGGACGCTGTCATTAACGTTTTGGGCAATGCTATCTTTAAATAATGGTAGTTTCCAATGTCCACTTTCATTTTTCAATGTCATATAATGCCCGTTACCCAGCCGGGTAAACTCATGATGATACACCTGCGGGTTTTGTGCATTTGTATCGGCCGGCCGTTGCCATAAAATATGCCCGTTATAATCTGTTTCAAACGGTTTGTTATTGTCGATATAAGTGATAGTTGATTGCGGAGATAGTTTAAGGTCCATCACTGTTTTGTCCTTTACCGGCAGGCACCATACAGGGCTACCCTTCATATCATATAATGTGTGTGTGTCATCAAGGAATATATACGCATCCTTATATTTTTTCGCATTTTTTATGATCCTCAATCTGGCTGCATTGGTATCAGCCTGCTCATTGATTTTTGTACTGAAACGATGAAGGGTGCTTTTGGTCTTGCTTGAATCTTTATTGATACATACACTGCGCCATGTATACTCCTTTCCAAAAGCAGGGACCTCCCCGATTATTTTATTAGTTGCACCCGAAAAGGATGCAATAATATTTTTATTGAAATCTTCTTCGTTGTTATATATCCCCGCCGCAATTTCTATGATATTCAGCGCTACCTTTTGCTTTTGTGGAAACGAGAACCCTATTAACCTGTAATTTAACACACGGCCCTCCGATGGGGTTATTTGTGCCCTAAGCTGGTAAGATATTGCTAATAATAAAAGTGTGGTAAAAACCCTGTTCATAACTGTATTCCGGTTTATAGTTGTTTACTCAGTGTATACACTTCCTTCAAAAAGAACTGCATATGCAATTTACAATACTATTGCGCAATTGGCAATGTAATCAATATTTTATAAACACAGATAACAACCATTAGTAAATCTCGAAAATGCAAAAAGCAAGACCTTGTGCATGCTGCAATAGCTCCATACTCTTCTTTTGTACCCTTTACGAAAAATTTGACACACGCTCCAAAATGGCCCCACCTGTTGAGTTATACTACCTGTATCAATACCAGCCGAAAACAACTCGAACAGTTTATCTGGAATTCTGAAAAATACCCGCACTTTTCTACCACCCGATTTAGTTTATATTTGCATTATAACCTATTGGTAATGTATAAAGTATTTAGCTTCTTATTCCTGTTCTTTTTTATTGCCCCACAACTTAGATCACAAATATTTCCTAAGGAAGATAGCAAACTCAATTACAGGCTCATCGGCTTTTCAGTCCCCCCGGTTTCCGGTGCCGACAGTTATACTATTCAAATTGCACAGGGGCGATACAATGATGCCGACTCTTTCAAGAAAAATATTACACAAACAATACCACTTGACGCTAACAAAAAAATAATTGAAGTCCCGGCATTTGGCACACAATACACCTGGCGGGTAATATATAAAGGTTCTGACCAAAAAAAAACCGGCCACTTATACCATTTCACCACAGGTACTATTCCGGAGGTAGACCCTAAAATTAACCGCGTTAATATTCTCACACCGGCAAAAAAATACCGGGACGCATTTATCCTCGCTGACGCTAATGGGGTGATGTATGATATGAAAGGCAATCCCCTGTGGTATCTTCCGCCTACTGATAAAATTATCACCTCAGATATAAGAGACCTGAAACTTACACCATTCGGCACACTTACCCTACTCACCGCAACAAAACCATACGAAGTAGATTATAACGGCAATATCTTATGGACATGCCCTGATAGCAGCAAAGCTACTACCAATATTGAAAAAAACATTCACCTCTATCATCACGAATTTACCCGCCTCAGCAACGGCCACTACATGTCATTGGCTACTGAAGACATGGTACTATGCAAAATGCCTACCGAAGACGATAACACATTTATTATCTATGATACCCCGATCACAAAAAAAGATAACACCAAGAAATACAGGAATGGTTCTTTCGGAGCATTGATAGAATACGATGAGCAAGGGAAAGTAGTATGGCTCTGGAGAGTGGCTAAATACATTGAAAGATCTGATCTCATATACAGGTTTGGGCCAAAAGATAAAATGGACCTGCACGACAATGCATTTTATTTCGACGAGCAAAATAAAGTTATCTGTTTAAGCTTCAGAAATATAAGCCGCGTAATAAAAATAAAATACCCCGAAGGGAACGTATTAAATACCTATGGCAACATTTATAAAAAAGGGGGTGTATACAAACCCGGCCTTCATGAAAATGGAAATGATCTTTTCACCGGGCAGCATGCCGCCAAGTATTCATCCAAAGGTTTTTTATACCTCTTTGATAATGACAATGGAGATTCGGATGTGGCGCCCAAGGTACTCGTCATGAAAGAGCCGGCAATAGGGAATGGATGGCCCGAAATAATTTGGAAATACACATGCGCAATTAGTGAAAAAGAAAAACAAATGGGCTTTCTCCCAAACTCAGGTGGAGGTAATGTTATAGAGCTGCCTGATGGGTCTTTCTTTA
Source organism: uncultured Bacteroidota bacterium (assembly GCA_903882965.1). Lineage (GTDB taxonomy): Bacteria > Bacteroidota > Bacteroidia > Chitinophagales > Chitinophagaceae > Nemorincola. The sequence goes on along the minus strand of CAIRZD010000227.1, from coordinate 8,974 downwards.
TTTGTATGGGTGGTATTTTAAGCAAATCCATGATCGTCAATGCAGATAAAGAAATATTGTGGAGCGCTTTTTCTGAAAAGTATGATGTGGACGGGAAAACATGGAAAATGCATACATCATACCGCCAAAGCATTATCACCGATCGCAAAGACCTGGAACAACTGATCTGGAACTCCGAAAAATAACAACAGTTATTTATTCCCTATTATCTGTAAAAACGGTGGCTGAAAGCATCTTCTGAATTATGAAACTCCCTGCGCTTTGCCGACCACGGACGATAAAAATGCCCCGGCATTGCATTCACACCTACCCTATTACCCCTGTACAGCCAGTTATGCCTGCCCAAAAATGTACCATGATTAAATGAATGCCAGCCATATCCGCCGCTGTGCCATCTCCGGCCATAATGGTCCGGCGCAGCCTCAGCCTTTAACGAAATGCATGCGCAAAATAATAACAGTAGCAATGTGCTTACAATAGATATATGCTTCATAACAGTGTTTTTAGTTTCTTACAATTCCTGCCAAAATATAAATTTTTAAATAAAAAACACAATCCTTATAAGTTTATAGCACCAATTGAATGCACATCTTTATAAAAAAAAGCCGACTGCCCAACAGGGCAACCGGCTTCATATATATCATTAATTCTTTTACCTGCGGTGTCCATAATATCCATGTCCGTAATGGCCGCCGTGGTAACCGTGCCCATAATGCCCACCCCCATAATATCCACGGCCATATCCGCCATAATATCCCGGGCCATATGCAGCTCCGTAATAACCGCCACCCACTACTACCGGCACTGGTACAGGCGGTATAAATACCCTTGGTACCGGAACAAACACTCTTGCGTGTGGAAACCATCCACCCCTATATCCGCCTCTCCATGGGTTAGCATTTGCATAATTGCTGATACCGGCCAATACTACTATTAATAACGCGCTTGCAATGATTCTCAGTTTCATAACGTTTCTATTTTTTGTTATAATAGATAGATGCAATTCCCTTGCCAAAGTTTAATCCCAAAAGCAAAAACGCCCTTTCGGGGCGTTTTTAACATTGTCTTATACAATCATTTAAGGATGACGATAAAATAACTCCTGCCGCATGGTACGGTTATTTTAGAGCTCAGCCATTTTTTCTTTTACAATGGCCAGCTCTTTTATTAGCGCGTCATTTAATTCCTCAAGCGCTTTCCTGTGCTCGTCTGCGTCATCATTCCCAAAACCCAGTTTCCTTTTTATCTTTCTTATCTTATCCCTTGTTTCTGCGCCTTTTTCCGGAGCAAATAATATCCCCAATACCATACCCGCTACCATGCCGGTAGCTACCGTGTAGAATACTTTTTTAGCTTTGTTCATAACCTTTTATTTAAAATTTTATTTCTTCCAGTTTCCGGTTCACTTTGGTCAGTTCTTTCTGTAGCACATCTTTTATATCCTCCAGCGATTCCTTGCCATCTTCAAGGCTATCACTAACAGTGCCCGCCAGTTTTTTTGCGCGTTTCACGATTTTCTTCCTGGTTTCAGCACCTTCTTCCGGTGCATAAAGCACACCAAGTGCTGCCCCTATTGCCACACTTGCGCCAAGTGCCAGTAATATTTTTGTTGCGTTGTTCATAGCTTTAGTTTTAAAATGATTATTAATTAATTATAAAAGTACATATTCTGATCTTGCAGGTGAATGACTTTGGTCATTACAGGCTATGATTTTGATTACTAATTTCATGCCATCATTATCTTTCGTACTTTTCACATCCCAAAGCCATATTTATGAAATACGCTTTTATCGTAGGTCTCTTATTGTCAGGAATCACATTACATGCGCAGCATACAGGTATAAAACCCACTGATTGGTTTACCATCAGCGGCGCTGTGAAAAATGAGGTTGTAATTAGTATCACCGACCTCCCTAAATACAAACAGGAGCGCATTGGCGATGTGGTGATAAAAAAACACCCCGGCGATACACCGGATACAATCAAAGGGCTCTCCGGCATACTGCTCAGATCCTTATTAGATAGCGTGTCAATTGCCGATGAAAATCCCAAATCATATAACGAATACTATATAACACTAGTCGCTTCTGATGGCTACAAAAATGTGTACTCTTGGAATGAGATATTTAATACTCCCGTAGGAGACCATATTTACATAATCACGGAGATGGACGGCAAAACAATTACACAAATGCCGCAGCGTATATTGGTCATGTCTTTGTCCGATTTCATATCCGGCCGCAGGCATTTGATTGGCCTTACAGATATAGTATTTAAAAAAGCGGGCTAAATTTAGGCATGAACAAAACCTACTTATCACTCGGCAGCAACGAAGGCAACCGTGTGCTTTGGCTACATACCGCAATAGACTATATAGCAGCCCGCTGTGGCACTATTCTCGATCGGTCATCTATATACCAGACCGCCGCATGGGGCATCACCACCCAGCCCGATTTTCTAAACATGGTCATCTATATCGAAACAACCCAGTCACCCGCACAACTGCTCGATACAATCCTCAATATAGAAATTACAATGGGCCGCCACCGCACCATCAAGTGGGGGCCCCGCATCATAGATATAGATATACTCTTCTTTAATGATGATATCATAGATACCCCCGGCCTCATTATACCCCACCCATTCATACAAGAGCGCCGCTTCACATTACTGCCCCTTGCCGAGATAGCCCCCGGTTACATACACCCCAAACTAAATAAAACAATTACAGAATTACTCATTTCCTGCCCCGACAAGCTCGAAGTGCATAAGTACAATGGCCACTTGTAAAATTTCAGGTTAAAGAAAATGTAAACCTTTCCTTCGCATAAGCAATGCACACATCTCAGCGTGCATTGCCTCCCATACTTTTATAGTTCATTTTGTTTCGCCTTAAATTCCTCAGGAAAACCAATACCCATAATGAAAATGATAAAGAGGAACAGCAAACAAAAAATATACGGTGCACTAAAGTGAAATACTGGTTTTTAAAATCAATGAATGCAAAGATCGTAGCAATAGTGCCGGCAATACTGATTATGCCCACCAGCGAAATTATCATGTTTAAAAAATCCTGTTTCTCCACACTCAGCTTCTGCATTTTCGCCTGCTCTCTTTGAAACAATAAGTTAAATGCCTCCTTGGCATCATTGAATGATTGCAAGGCCTGGCTTGCCATTTCATCCCTGCTCCATGATTTTTGTATCATCGAGATAAACTGTATATCCTGCTCTTCATAGCTTAAAAAATAGGGGTCTATTTTAAGCTTGTTAAAATAAAAATCAGAGATCACATTCTGCGCCCGCTCATTGGTTGCCTCAGGTATATTCTTGCCAATGTCATTGATCAATTTAATAAAGAGAGTTTAGACAAGTCAAAATACTGCCAGTCAATGCATGCCATCAAAAACAAAAAATCCAACTCAGCCTTATTAACTTTTTTAGGGTTTATAAATGCGATCGAATAATCCCACGACGACCCCAACACCATATTATCCAGGGATTTTATAGTATTCGTCTCGCCATGCTCATCCTGTATGAATATCTTGTTTTGAAATGAAATGATCTCCTCCCGGTTATTTTCAAACTCATCGCCTTTCAACTCAATTAGATACAGCAGCGATTGCCATTTTGACTTGGAGGAAACATCTAATTTATGATACTGAAACACCGTCTCTTCAACTTCAAGAAATATTTTATGCAGGTGTTCCCAATGCTGCCTTAATATATCCGGGCTGGTATCGGCAGTAAATACACAATCAAAGTACAGCTTCAGTACTAAAATATCATTGATAAAAGAAACCCTTACTTTCTTTAGGTCCTTAAATTTCGAAATGACTTTTGTTACACCGGCATCATTTATTTGCAGCCGCTCCGAGGTCACCTGGTCTACACTGTTACAGAAAAATTTATCCGGGATCAATTGCTCCTGCTCTGTTTTTACATTCGCTGCTCCCCGCTTCACAAAAGTAGGCGCAATGAAAATTATTTCAGTTGCACCCGCATCGCTCATTAATGTTTTCAATAACATCCCAATAGGTTAAGTGTATAAGCCGCAAACAAAAAAAAATAGTTCAGAAAGGCAATTGATCGCTTTGCCCTTACTCTATCTTTAATTCGCTCCTCAGGTAAGCCTTAGCCAGTTGCAGCGCGTCTCCGGCGCTTTTCTCATCATAATTCGGGTTGCTTGGGTTCGCAAATGCATGCACTGCGTCATAGCTCTGGTACGTAAAGCCGCGCCCGTGTTTTATTAGCTTATTTCCAAATGCCAGCACATCAGCCTTTTTAATAAAATTATCCTTGGTGCCATAGATATAAAGCACATTGCTCTTCATTGCATTAATACGGGCATCATCTTTTTCCGGAAATCCATAATACATCACACATCCCCGTGTCTGCTCCCCGGCCAGCACCGCCGCAGTAAATGACCAGCTTCCACCGGCGCACCAGCCTATTGTTGCTACTTTTTTATCCTTACCTATTTTATGCAGTACGCCGTTTATAATAGCTTCCGCCCTTTTGTTATCCAGCCCGCTCACTAATTTACTTGCTTCATCCGCCGTTGTGGCTACCTGCCCGTCATAAAGGTCTATGGCATACACTGCCACACTGCCACCAAGGTATTTTTGCCAGTTCTCTGCTTCTCTTTTTATATAATCATTCAGTCCCCACCACTCATGAAACACCAGCAGCACCTTTTCACTTGCTTCATCAGCAGGCACATAAAATGCATTGCCATCAGCGCCACCCGTTACCGGAATTTTCACCATCTTTCCTTTTTGCGCAGCATAATTAAATGGCAGCGGAGCCTCATGCGACGCCTTGAAAGATTTATTCAGCGCCAGCGCCTTCATATCATTGCCTTCCGGCTTCTTACAGCAACTCTGCCCCTTAGCGGCAAATGCAGCAAAAAACAATACCACCGGCAGAAAAATAAAGAATAGCTTTTTCATGTTATTATCCATATTTTATTTGAGTGGTAAATTACAAAAAATGTTGGAATCCTGATTGCCAACCCTAATTACAAAATATAAACTTCCCATTTGGGGAAGTTTCGTATCTTTGTCATATATGAGGATCATTGCCAAAAGCACACTTAAAGCATTTTGGGGGAAACCTGGGTATCAGGATGCCGAACAGCAACTAAAGGCGTGGTATAAAGTTATTACTGAACGTGATTGGCAAACACCACATGAAATTACCGGTTATTTTAATGATGCAGATCAGGTAGGAAATGGAAGGATCGTATTTAACATTTGCCGTAATAAATACAGGCTCATTGTTTTTTTTAGGTATGACATATATATAGGCTATATAAAGTTTATTGGCACACATGCACAATATGATAAGATCAGCGACATAAAAAAAATTTAATTATTCAAAAACCGAACAATGAAACATACAGAAATAGAAGTGAAGCCAATAAGGACAAAGAAGGACTATGAGCGTACCATGAAAATTATTGAGTCCCTGTTAGATTGTCCACCAAAATCAAAAGAGGCAGAAACCTTAGAAGTACTTTCCATTCTTGCAGATGAGTATGAAAATAAGCACTTCCCCATTGAAGCTCCTGATCCCATCGAAGCTATTAAATATAGAATGGAACAACTTAATCTTTCGCAAAAAGACCTTGCAAAATACCTGGGTGGCGAAAACAGGGTATCAGAAGTATTAAACAGAAAGAGACCACTTACCCTTAAAATGATCAAAGCCCTATATCAGAATTTACATATTCCCGCCGATACACTCCTTGCTTAAATGATCAATCTTGTACCGCTTACTTTCAATTATAAAACATAATTTATTATAAGAAACCAGGCATATGTTATTAGCCCTTTATTTATTGTATAGGTTTTGTATATTTGATAAGTATCTAAATGTATCTTGGTATACAAAAAACATACTAAATCTATGCAGGATTGCGAGGGCATTAAAAAACTATTTGGAAACTCCAGGTTTTACTATATTATATGTATAAACACGGAAGGCAAATACGTATATACCAACGGCAATTACGCTAATACATTCAAACATGTTACCGATGGCTTCATAGGCAAATCCGGTTACATCAATATGCATCCCGATGATGTGCCGGTGTGCAGGGAAGCTGCATATAAATGCTTCGAAAACCCGGACACACTTTTCCCCGTTACCTTACGCAAACACGATGGAAAAAATGGCTTCATCATCACGCAGTGGGAGTTTAGGGCAATGATGGATAATGGCGCTCCTGTTGGTATCTTTTGTTTAGGCTATGATGTTACAAAATACGTTGACGACCTCCATAAAAAAGACGACCAGCTCAAAAGTATCGCCTTCCACCAGTCACATACAATACGGAAGCCATTAGCTAATATCCTGGGCGTAGTTTCCATACTCAGAAAAATGGACCCCGAAGAAAATGCAAAACACCTTTTTCAAATACTCTTCGATAATGCCACCGAGCTCGATGAGGTCATCCGCCGGATCGTAAAAGAAACCGAATAATACATCACTTCATCTGCATTTCTTTCTTCGGCGCCTTCCGTCCTATCCTATATGATAGGCCACCATTTATAAGCCCCTTGTATCCCAGGCCCACCTCTGCAAACCCTGCCAGCTTATTACCATAACTTACTCCTATCGGTGTCATTTGGGTATTTATAAATACCGGTGCTCCTATACCATCAAATGCCTGCCCGTTAGGCTTCTGTGTATAAAACCGCACACCCATGCCGGCAAGTCCGTATAGCTTAAGCCGCTTGTGGTTATAATAATAGATCTTTGGCTCAAGGGCTACTGTGGTCACATTCACTTTGTAATTTGCTATGAATGGATTTACTAAGGGATAGGGATTCGGTCCCTGGTAAGGGTAGCCATCGTTATGATAACTATTATAAGAAAATGACTCCGTACCCACCGTTACCCCCAGCGAAAAAATAGAACCGAACGAATACCGGTAAGTGGCAAACATATTGCCCGTAGTCGATACCTTTTCATTATACGACACCCTGTCCCGGTTGGCAGGCGGGCTGGTCACAAACCACTTCAATATCTCCGTTCCCGATTTCCGTCCATAACTCACAGACAATTCCTGGTCACCACTTTGATTTTGTGCCAATGATAATTGTGGCAAACACAACACCGCACCGATTAAAAGTATGGGTAGTACGCGCATAGATTTTATTTTCATTCACTAACGCAAATATCAGGCCAGAAATTGTGTTTTAACCGACAGTGGTAACAATACCCACTTACACGCAAAGTAATATTTTGTAAATATATTATCCGTACTTTTGTATGAATAAATTTTCATAATGAAGTATATATTAGTTCAGGAAATCCCCCATAGTCAGGGTGCGCCTTTAGGCTTATTAAGACCAATCAATGCACCCGAATTTGACACCTACGAGGCGGCATGTCAATGGGCAAAGGATAGCAATCTAAATATTAGTTTTTCTGTTTTGGAACGTTCGGAGTAAGTTTCCGGTAAGTTATTCTAGGAACATCAGCGTTTCTCACGATATGCAAAAATCTGTCAATATTCGTTACTTCTCTACTTTTGTACTGGAATGGGATGTGGTGTCCCAAGAGCGGCAAAGGAATTTCGGTTACGTCTTTTTTTTATGCTCTAAACACACCACAAAATGAAAAAAATATTTCTTTTCCTTTCCGCTACCGTGCTAACCATAGCCTGTACAAAATCTCACTCAACAAGTAGTAATTATTCTCAGTTTGAGTGTATCTGTTCATATCAAAACAGCAACTACACAACCTATCACATAGATACTTTCCTATATCCTCATTCCGACGATAGTTTAAGCGTTTTTGATGACTGTCAAAATGTAAAAACACCACAAGAGCAACACAATAGCCCATTTGGAAGCGCGGTTTGCGTTCTGTGGCATTGATAATTTTTACTTTAAAATACACCGAGAAATGGAACAAATAAATAGTAACGCAGAAGAACAAAATGCGCCACGCCGGACGAAATTGATAGGGTATGATGAAAATGAGTACGAGATAGAGGTGATGAAAAATAAAGAAGAAAAAAAGAGGAAATTAAATCTGAAAAAGAAGGAAATAAATTTATTCATAATTCTAAAAATGGTTATTGTCGTTGCTTTGATAGCTGGGGCATTGATCTATCCCTTACCTCGCGGTGGCTATGGAATTTTGAAATTGGTGGTATGTAGTATTGCATCGTTTTACACTTACTTTTATTACGAAAAAGATAAACCAGTAGGTAATGCTGTAATTGCATCATTTGCAATTACTATAGTATTTAATCCATTTTTCCCTGTTCGCATGCCCATGGAGATGTGGCGAACATTAGATTTAGTGCTAAGTATAGCACTCATTGTAAGTATAGCCGCTGATCGCAAGATGTATAAAACCATAGGTTAACTACCCATGCAATGGAGGCTAAATTGATGCCTAAACCAATGAAAATAGAAGATATTGTAAACTTGATACAAGTAGAAGAGCCAAAGAAAAGAGGCTCATACAAAAAGAAGGAAAACAAATAAGGGCTTCATTTGCAGCCCTTATCCATGCCATTTTATCTCAAATATTGTATAAGTAATGCCCTTCTGTCCCCATTGCATCCCACCAGTTACCCACTCTTCTGCCTCTTCCATTGTGTTGAAACCCGGATTTAAAGGTGCGATATCAACAAGCACGGAATGTATGGAACCGTCTGCTACAGTAATATTTTTAGGTGTAAAAACTCGGAATGCCATAATTGATATATAATTTCGTCAAAGATACCTAAAATTTCAAACTGAGCCACTACCAAAATTCACATCTAAACGGTCTTATTATTATTTTTATTACTTTGCGTGTAAGTGGGTATTATTACCACGACAGTTATTATTACCATTGAATAAATACTTGGCTCACTTTTTGTTATATTTATAACGCACAAATACTTCCATAACCCTTAATACCTATTACATGCGTACAGTGATCCTACTCTTACTGATTACTTGCTGCTG
>CAIRZD010000226.1 GCA_903882965.1 uncultured Bacteroidota bacterium | reverse complement strand
ATCCATCTATTACACAATAGTATGGTGTTGTAACCGACTCATATTGCAAGCCGGTGAAAGCATCCACACTTCTGAGTGGAACAACAAAAAGTTTGAGCCTAAGCAGAACTCTGATAATGCTATGCTGATCGGACGGCTGACCAAGCTAGAGCAGAAGATTCGTGATGCATTTGAGAAACTAGAAGACGAACATGGCATTGATAGCATTACACCAATTATGTTGAAGAATGTCATTATAAGGAAAAGTGTCACAAAGAACCCGCCAGAAAAAAAGCAACGCATTATAATAACAAGCTTCTTTCGACAATTTATTGATGATACCAAAGCGGGCAAAAGAAAATCAAACAACAAACTAAGGATAAAAGCGGATAGCATAAAGTCTTACGGATCAACATTAAGAAGCTTCGAAAAATTTGAAGAGTATATTGGTAAAAGCTACTATTTAAATAATGTCTCTCAGCAACTCATTGAAGATTATGAGGATTACCTCTCTAACATACAAGGGCTGGCGTTAAATACTAAAAGCACTTACCTAAAAAAGTTTGGGCTTATGATTGACTATGCAATAGAAAATAAATTGATAGACAAGGGTATAGAGTTGAACTGGAAGGGAATGTTAGGTTCTGAAAATAGTGATAGTATCTATTTGACTGACAATGAGATTGAGGACATGATGAGCCACAATGAATTTTCAAACCCAACTTATGAAGTTGTACGGGATTTATTTATTGCAGCTTGTAAAACCGGACTAAGATATAGTGATTTTTCAAATTTAACTCAGGAGCAAATTCGTAATGGCAACATTTATGTGCTGCAAACGAAGACCAAGGCTAAAGTAACGATACCTATTCACCCAATTGCCCAAAGAATTTTTGATAAGTATTCGGCAGGCTTTCCTCCATGTCCTACGAACCAGCCATTCAATGATTATCTAAAAGAAATCGGCAAAAAAATACCATCGTTAAAGACGGAGTTTCTTAAAAAAATAACCAGAGGCGGGCAGGTGCAGGTAGAAAAATATGAGAAATGGCAATTACTCCAAAGCCATACTGCAAGAAGGACATATTGCACATTAGAGCATATGAAAGGCACGCCGATATTTACCATAATGGCTATCTCTGGACACAAGGATGTTAAGGTGTTCAAGAACTATGTAAAATCCAATGGAGAAGAGAACGCAGATATCATGCGTAATGCTTGGCGAGAGCGTGGTGAAATCTAATCTTGACATATATACAAAGCAAAAGACCCCTGAAATGGGGTCTTTGCTTTTAAATGGATTGGAAAAACTGCCACAAATTCTGCCACAAATGAAAATAAAGCGTTGCAAATACTTGATTTACAACGCTTTACAACTCTACTTGTGACCCGGATTGGATTCGAACCAATGACCCCCAGCTTAGAAGGCTGGTGCTCTATCCAGCTGAGCTACCGGGCCGGTGCAGCTGGTAATTATAGATTTTAAATCTAAAAAGTGTGCGAAGTTATAAAAAATACAGCACTTATCCGTATTGGAGTTTGTAATCTAACGATGGAGTATTACTTGCCATCCTCCAAAGGCTGTTCGCCATCCTGCAAGATTTTTATAGGCATGATATCCCTTAAATAGTTCCACATATCATTTGCCCACCTGAAACCATCATATTCTCCGCTTGGCACATATGTATACTTGCGATGCGGATCATTCATCTGTGAAACTAACCTGTCAAAAACAATAACTTGTTTTTCCTGGTCCCAATTCATAAACACCTGCACTTCTTTCTTATACTCAAGAATAAACCTGTTCACACGTAATTGCGGGAAATTTTCTGAAACAACTCCAAATATCGGCGCACCAAATGTTATCCCGTTATCATTAATAGTCAGCGGATCAAGAACTTTTTTATTGCTTATAGGACTTGATGAGTTAAGCCCAAAAAGTGTATAAACCTTTTTGCCATCCACCTCGTGAGTAATTATACGGTAATAGATGGCGCCAAACCATTTGCCATTGGTAAGTACACTGTCTTCTGCACCCTTGCCCAACTCATCTGCATAATCACGTAACCCAAAAAGTTTTAGTTTTTCGCCGGGTAATTGTATAGCACCATAATAGCGCTTCGTTGCAGGTGTAGGGGTTATAGCCCAGTTAAATATTCGAAAACCGTTATCATCGGCATAAATAATATTTATTTTATCCTTTAGTTTATCAAAAGGATAGTAATAAGAATTAGGTATTTTCAATGCTCTTACAAGCTGGTGCGCAAATCGCTCACTATACATGACATGGTCGTCATCTATAAAAGCCTGGTACATGGAATCGGAAGTAACCACCATGGAATCCTCCATAATATGGAATTTATCCATATCCTGCGGCGTTATCATTTGAGAAAAGGCTTTTCCGTATGCTAAGAACGCAAAAACAAATGCTGTGAAAACCCTCCCTGTAATACGGAGGGTGTATTTATTGTATATCATTCCCCTTATTTTCAGTACATCAAACCTAAACATTTTTTTGTTAAAAACTATATAAGTAGGTATAACTATGTTTTTCCCGTAAAAGCCATTATTTTCGGGGTAAAATTAGCTCACAGGATGCACCTGATACAACAGATATTATTCATTATTCTAGCACTTTCGGCTATTTATATTTTCTACAAAAAGGTTACAGAAATGCGCCGCAATATATTATTAGGGCGCGATGAAGACCTCACTGATAACCCCAGCCAGCGATGGAAAAACATGATACTCCTGGCTCTTGGTCAGAAAAAAATGTTTAAAAAACCTATACCCGCTGTATTGCATCTCTTTGTTTATGTGGGCTTTATCATTATCAATGTAGAGATACTGGAGATATTCCTGGATGGTGCATTAGGTATGCACCGGTTATTTGCGCCTATGCTTGGTGGCCTGTATGCCTTCCTGATCGGCTTCTTTGAGATACTCGCAGCTTTAGTACTTATTGGTTGTGTTATATTCCTGGTGCGCAGAAATATATTAAAAGTAAAACGGCTCAATATGAAAGAGCTTAACGGCTGGCCACGTGAAGATGCCAACCTGATCCTTATTACTGAGATCATTCTTATGTCGCTTTTTCTTACCATGAATACGGCAGACCAATCGTTGCAAAAACTGGGCGTGGAGCACTATACGCCCACAGCTCCGTTCTGGATCACCAGCCACTTTACAACAATTTTTTCGGGGCTGTCTGCTGGCACCCTGGTAGGTATAGAGCGTGGATGCTGGTGGCTGCATATTATAGGTGTTTTCGCATTTCTCAACTACCTACCCTACTCCAAGCATTTTCATATACTGCTGGCTTTCCCTAATGCATACTATTCCAAACTGATACCGCAAGGCGAGGCGAAGAATATGCCAGAGATACAAAATGAGGTACTGTACATGATGGAGCCTGATAAGGCACCACCTACCCCTACAGAACCCGCAGAACATAAAAATTTTGGCGCTAAAGATGTTACCGACCTGAGTTGGAAAAATCTGCTGGATGCATACTCGTGCACGGAGTGCGGGCGATGCACAGTTGTATGCCCCGCCAACCTCACAGGAAAAAAACTCTCTCCCCGCAAAATAATGATGGATACCCGCGACCGGCTGGAAGAAGTAGGAAAGAACATAAACACCAATAAAGAATTTAAGCCGGATGGCAAGCAACTGATAAACGACTACATAACAGTAGAAGAACTGCGCGCCTGCACCACTTGCCAGGCCTGTGTGGAAGCCTGCCCGGTAACGATAGACCCATTATCCATCATTATGCAACTACGCCGCAGTCTTGTAATGGACGACAGCAATGCACCACAGGAGTGGAATTTAATGTTTGGAAATATTGAGAACAACATGGCCCCATGGAAATTTAGCCCGGATGACAGGGATGCATGGACACATGAGTAATTCAAAAAAAGTAAAATTTAAAAGTCAAAAAAGATCATGGCTATAAAATCAATGAGCGAATATGCGGCAAATGGCGAAACACCTGAGGTGCTTTTCTGGGTGGGTTGTGCAGGTAGTTTCGACCAGCGGGCGCAGCGCATTACCAAGGCATTCGCGCAGATACTGGATAAGGTAGGTATTAAATTCGCTATATTGGGCAAGGAGGAAATGTGTACCGGCGATCCGGCGCGCAGGGCGGGAAATGAATTCTTGTTCCAAATGATGGCCTATAACAATATTCATACCCTGAATGCATATGGCATAAAAAAGGTAGTAACAATATGCCCGCACTGCTTTAATATTTTCAAGAATGAATACCCTGCCCTCGGTGGTAATTATGAGGTAATGCACCATACTACCTTTTTGCAGCAACTTATTAATGAAGGCCGGGTGAAACTTAAAGATGGTGGTGCTTTTAAAGGTAAAAAGATCACTTACCATGATAGCTGCTACCTGGGTCGCGGCAATGGTATTTATGAAGCCCCGCGTGCTGTACTGGAAGCTTTTGATACAGAACTTATAGAGATGAAACGCTGTAAAAGCAATGGCATGTGTTGTGGTGCAGGCGGTGCTCAAATGTTTAAAGAAGAAGAACCGGGCATTACCCGTATCAATTTTGACCGGGCTGAGCAAGCACTTGAAACTGGCGCTACCATTATTGCAGCTAACTGCCCATTCTGCACCACAATGCTTACAGATGGCGTAAAGAACAAAGAAAAAGAAGACACAGTGAAAGTAATGGATATAGCAGAGATGGTAGCGATGTCTATTTAAGTGAAAAGTTAAAACCAAAAAGCATTGGGTATTTTCAATAGTGCTATAACTGTTACGTATAGCAGTATTCAGCGCTTCTGGCATAATTTTGATACCAAATAATAATTCCTCACAAGGGATAATTGAGATATGAAAAACAAGACACTGGTATTAGGCGCATCAGAAAACCCAGACAGGTATAGTAACAAAGCAATAATTAAATTACTAAGCAAAGGTCAGGAAGTGATTGCTATAGGTAAAAAAGCAGGTAATGTGGGTGGCGTAAATATCAATACGCAGCCTGTACCATCTAGCGATGTTGAAACGGTAACACTGTATCTTAATCCCCTGCACCAACAGCCATACTACGATTATATCCTCTCCTTAAAACCAAAGCGTATCATTTTTAATCCCGGTGCTGAAAATGAAGACCTGGAGCGCCTTGCAGCAATAGCAGGCATTAATGTTTTGGAAGCTTGTACACTCGTGATGCTGAGTACAGGGCAATATTAGTTTCGCACCTGGCATTTGAAACACACTTATGCCTGAAATTTATTTTAATGTGATTTCTTTCCTTTTAAAAATAGAGCCGATTTAGTGGTGATTTTGGTCATTTTTAATATTATAATTTTATT
>CAIRZD010000225.1 GCA_903882965.1 uncultured Bacteroidota bacterium | reverse complement strand
TATTGAAAAATGCCTCTAAAAAAGACTTTGCTTCCGCCTCTTCGCTCGTTGTATCTTCCCATTCCTTTGAAAATGTAACCGCTCTGTCTTTTATTTCATTCCAACTTAAAGGCATATCAGTATATGTGTTTCAGTAAAGATATTGAAAATATTTATGTTTTTACATTAGACATTTATCATGGTTGTTTTATGATGCCCTCCCAACCGTAAAGCCTGACGCAGATAATCGTGTAAGCCTTAAAGTTTTTCACCGAGCCTGACCATTGCACAAGTTTTTCCTTGCCTATCCGCCTGTCGGCAGCCTTAAATAAATCCGTCAGCGATACAACCACATCGGGGTCGGATTGTTTGGCTCTCGATGTCTTTGGACTGCCTTTTCTGTTGTAGCCGAAACGCAGGTACTCACCGCTGAATTCTTTATGCAGTATCTCCGAAACGGGCGTGTCTATGTATTCACGTACCAATGCGGATATGCCATTATCAGTACACCACTCGCTACTTCTTGGGTCTACATCAAAGTCTTTGGGGAAATCCCAAATGATTTTCTTGTCTAGCTTTACATAGAAGCGGGGAATAGAGCGTGTTGCATACCCGTTTTTCGGGCGCATCGGATATGCGGAGCAACAAAACTCCATTTTCAAAACAGGGTCAAATAACCCGTCTATTTGTTTCTTTAATTTACTAAATGCGCTCATAGTTATATTTCGTTTGTGCGTTTACCGCCGTGCTTTTTAATGATTTCAACAATCTGTTTCATTTCTTCTTCCGCTTCATGTTTTGCGTATAATTCTTCACCGATTGCATACACTAATATTGATTCATTTTCTTCAATCGTATTAGGGTTTGCACCGTTAGCTAAAAGCAGTTCCACTAATTCAGGTTGCCATGATAAAATTGCAGGGTACAAACAATCATGTCCGCCATCACGCCTGTATTTTACGTCCGCACCGAGTCCTATAAGTAGCTTAATAAGTTCAATCGTTAAACTCTTATTTTTTCTTTCGTGTTGCTTAGGTGAATAGCAGTTAGTCATCATTTGCCAATACAAAAAATCACCTGAAATATTTGCGCCTCCCGCAACATATTCCCTGATATTTTCTTCGCTCGGATTAGGTGAACTAAGTTCCTGCGAAAGAAACTTATCGTTATCGCTGCCCTTGAAACTCATATCCAATACTAATTTTGCCATTGTTGTTGTTTTTATCTTTTAAGTTTTGAACCAATTAATTTTTCATATTCCGCAGGGTGCAACAAACCTTTGACACGAAATATTTTACCGTCTTTGACCCGCACCCGAAAAAACACTTGCTGCTGTGGTGTTTCAATCCAACAACTTTCTATCAAACGTTTTTCGTTGGGGAATAAAATACGCCTGTCATGTGGCGGATTTAGTTGCACGCACGGGTACGCAATACTTTCCTCATTCAGAAATCCTAACTCCGCAGATATTTTTACGTCCTCTTTTTTCATCTGTGCAAAGGTTTGATATAGGTAGCCCAAGTACCGCCAATCGTTGCTCAAGCCATAAGCATTGTACCCGCTTGCGTATTGAAAATGAAAGTGCGGATGAAGCAAAAACGTAATTGGTTTAACGTCTAATTTATTTAGTGCTTTCACATAAGCGGAAATTACTTTTTCCGATGCTGCAATGTCTTTGTATATCTGTAACATATTTTTTTGTTTTAGTAATTAACGATTAGGGTATCTAAACCATTCACGCTCACATGGAGTACCATTTACCCATGCCTCGTAAAATGCTTCGTATTCTTCGTAGCTGATTGTTATTTTCTCACCAATTCTGTGAGGTACAATATTCCATATCATCATTTTACGCCACTCTATGCGTTGCTCTATTGGCAAATATTCAAACACTATAAAGTCGCCTTCATCAAATTTCACAGGCGGTACTTTCATGGATTTTTCAACCTCATATTTGTCCTCTCCTATACATTGCGCAGGTTTGTGAATTTGCATTATAGTATCGTCCGTATCACCATAAAATACCCTGAATATTTTGCTGTCTTTTATGCGGCAATACAAAATCACATCATGGTCGGCTTCAATCGGAGGGAGATTTTTGTTTGCGTAGTAATCCGTTTCATTTCTATAAAATAATCTGTCGTCAATAGGGGCATGTAGCCTCACAATAGGAAAGCGGTATGTGCCTTTTTGCATCCATTCAAATGTTGCTTGCAAGGTTTTTCTTTCCCGTTTCAGGCACACAAATACTTTCGCTAAATGCCCGATGTAGCGCAAGTCAGTTCTCAAATAATTAACCTGAAATTCAGGGTGAAAGATGTCCATTAACGGTTCAATACTTAAATCGTTAAGCCCTTCCGCATAAGCCCTGATTAACTCTTCTCTAACTTTTTCTACTTCTATATCGTATGCCATCTTCGTGTTTTTTAAAACATATTTGGTTTGAATGTTTTGCCGTCAATTCTGAAAATGTACACATGCTTTGCCCGTGTGCCGATTGGCGGCATCTGTGTCATACCTCGCTCACCAAAATATTTCCAAGCCTCTAACATCATCCGATGGCTGCGGTAACTCAACATTGCCATCTCGTGTTTTTGATTCCATTTGTAAAATGAATCGTGGTTGTCCGTTATCCCGATTGCATAATTTTCATAGTCTTTTGCAGTACCTATCATTTCGTCAATAAGGTTTATAACCTTATTGCCCGTAACCGTCTGTATCATTGCTTTTCCTTTGGAACTTATACCATGCAAACTCTATGCCAAATAAATTGACTAAACAAAATGTTAAAGCCAAGATGTATGGAAATATTGGCACGGAAATTGGAATATATAACACGTAAGACGGAACGAAAAAGTAGAGGAATGGCAAGACGGAATAGGTTAAGACGATAGAAAATGAACAAGTTAAGTTTCGATGACAGGGCAAAAATTGTAAGGTTACTAGTTGAAGGAAATAGTATGATGTCCACTTCCCGCATTATGGACATTTCATTTAATACAGTAAAAAAACTGCTGATAGATGTAGGGCAAGCCTGTCAAAAATTCCACGATGAAAATGTTGTACACATTGCTGCTAAAAAAGTGCAATGTGACGAAATATGGTCTTACATTATGTGTAAAGATAAGAACGTGGACTACTGCACAAAACAACATGAGCAACACGTAGGCGATGCGTGGACTTGGGTTGGCATAGATGCCGATTCAAAACTCGTTATTTCGTGGCTCGTTGGTAATAGAGATGCACAAAGCGCAAACGTATTTATGCGTGATGTAGCAAGCCGTTTACGCAACAGGGTACAACTTACCACCGATGGTTTTAAACCATACCTGAGAGCCGTAGAAAACGCCTTTGATGATGAAATAGACTTCGCTCAACTGATAAAGATTTACGGAGCATCGGAAGGTACGGGCAACGAAAGAAAATACAGCGCACCCCAATGTATCGGAATTGAGAAAAGAATAATCACAGGCAGACCTAATGAAGCGGATATTTCGACAAGCTACATAGAACGTCAAAACTTAACCATGAGAATGAGTATGCGGAGGTTCACCCGCCTTACTAATGGTTTCTCAAAGAAAATTGAAAATCACGAATACTCAATAGCTATCCATTACGCATACTATAATTGGGTGAGAATACACAAAACTTTACGCGTAACACCCGCTATGGAAGCAGGTTTGGCAACCCGCCCAATGACCTTGCTTGACATTGTTCATATGGCTTATGCTGATGAAATCGAAGCGGAAAATAAACGGTTGGCAAGAAGGTACAGGTAAATTTCAAAGGCTGCAAATCGCAGCCTTTTTGTTAAGCACGTATAGCACCAATACCAAGTACAATCATAAAAAATAGC
>CAIRZD010000224.1 GCA_903882965.1 uncultured Bacteroidota bacterium | reverse complement strand
GGTAACTTTTTTTGCGGCTGCTTTTTTTGGCGCGGCCTTTTTAATTGCTTTTTTAGGTGCTTTTTTCTTTGAAGTTGCCATGATTAAAATGTTTGTTAGTTATCGGATATAAGTGTTTCTGTTTAATGATCAGAAATCATAGTTCAAGTTATGAAAACAAAATAAAATTATCATACTTTATTTCATTTTTTTTCAGCATCAATTTTCTTAAAGATCCGTCGATCCAATTGGTAATATTAAATTCATAGTTATTCCGCATTGTAAATTTGGGCATTGTTATTATGTTTGAGGTAAATATGATGCCATGACAAGATTAATCACCATTTTATTCCTTCCGCTAATGCTTCTGGCGTGCAATTCAGCTAATAACCAACGGCCTCCGGCCAAATACGAAGAAAAGAAAGCTTCTTTGGAAGAAATGGAGCGGGATAACCCCCTAAAATTCCTCAAAATAACCGGTTCGCATCATGGCAACCTCCTCAACCAGACAGTGGTGGAAGGCGAAATAACCAATAAAGCCACCTTGGTAAGCTATAGGAATATACAGGTACAAATATCATTTCATGATAAAGATGGGGCTGTAATAGAGAAGGAAAAAGAGATACTGGATGACCTAGTAAAACCAGGTTCTACCAATGATTTTAAGATCAAAACTAGCCACGTAAAAGGAGCTAATTCTGTAACATTGGATATAACCGGAGCTGTACCGGATAAATAATACATAGAAATATAAATATTATATAATAAACCCGCAACCTCTTTTTGTGGGTTTATTTATTTTTTAAAATACTGTAACTTTTCTTTTCATCACCCGATATACTATTGAATGGAGGTTAATGAGTACAACGCATGTGTACGGGAATGGGCAGATGCCCTCTTCAGGTTTGCCTGCAAATGCACCGGGCAGGCATCAGACGCACATGATGTGGTACAAAACAGCTTCGAAGTTCTTTGGCAGAAAAGAAAAGAGGTGGAAACCGGCAAAGCTAAAGCTTACCTCTTCCAGGTAGCATATAGAAAGTCAATAGACCATTATCGCAAAAAAGTAAAGATCACTTTTGCTGCACCTCCGGAAGAAACGTATACACCCGCTAACCCTGACCTGAAAAAGATTCTCGACAGGGCACTGGCCCAACTTGACGACCAGGCAAGGGCGCTTGTACTGCTTAAAGATTATGAAGGTTACCGCTATGAAGAAATAGCGCAAATCACAGACCTTACAGAAACGCAAGTAAAAGTATACCTGCACCGTGCAAGGAAAATATTGAAAGAGTACCTGGTAAGTGTTGAAAATATTATATAATTATGATCAGCTGGGAGAATTATGAGGAATATATGATGATGCATGCCGATGGTGAGCTGAAACCGGCTGAAGCGCAGGAGTTGATGGCATTTCTGGATGCCAACCCAACGCTGAAAAGTGAAATGGCCTTATATGATCTTACCCGCCTCACTCCCGATGAATCACTTACATATCATGACAAAAATTCACTACTCAAACCCGAACCTGTAAAACGGGTTATCTCATTCCCGAAATGGCGCAAGTATGCCATAGCTGCGGGTATTGCCCTACTAGTGTTTGTTTCTTTATTTAAATATATCGACACAAATAAAAATAATGCCCGGATAGCAAAAACCGACACAACAAAACCTATCATACCCGAACCAGCAAACAATACCTCAAATAAAAACGAACCGCAACCTCAGCAAGAACCGAAAAGCATTGCAGCTACCACTGTACAACCAGCTAAAGTGACACACGCTACGCATCATGATATACACCCTCAAATAACCCACAACAAACAATTGGCCAATACAAAACAGAATGATAATGCTTTGGTCAATAATATTACGCCTGCTGCAAAAGCCACTACAGAAATAAGCTCTTTACCCATCACAACTACAAAACCTCTACCCTCCGAAATAGCCATGGCATCGCCTCCCATGGCCACTATTCCTGCTTACGAAATAACACCGCCTGCTAAACCAACCAAAAGATCACTCATTGACCGGTTACCTATTGATGAAGCAAACAAACGTCAGTTAAAAACGATCGCACACATTACCTCCGGAGCATCCCGTAGTGTCAGCAAGGTCAAAGAAGAAATTGACGGCAACGCAATAACATTCAACATAAAAAACAATAACATTCATATTTCCTTTTAAATAAAATTTATGAAAAACAACATTAGTTTAATAGCATTCGTGGCTATCTTATTATCTGTAACAGCAGCACATGCACAAGACAGCCTTACGACAAAAAAGAATAAAGGTGGCTCTACCATTACTTTGGGATCAAGGGGCCTGAAAATAAACCACGATAGAAAGTGGAAACACACAAACCTCACATGGGTAGCCGACGGCTCTTATTATGCTATGACCCGCATTGACAGCAATGATTACGTATACACGATTCCAAACCTGCGCAACTATTATGGAATAGGTACCGATACTCAAATCAAAAATATTGCCTTGGTATTTAAAGACTCTTTGGGAAACATTCAGACCGGTAATATGTTTATTCCCGTATGGCAACACACAAATTCAAAGAAAGGGGCTCCCTATGTTTCCTCAGACGCAACTTGCAC
The DNA here is from genome assembly GCA_903882965.1 of uncultured Bacteroidota bacterium. GTDB lineage: Bacteria > Bacteroidota > Bacteroidia > Chitinophagales > Chitinophagaceae > Nemorincola. Next base: position 1,158 of record CAIRZD010000224.1, on the reverse strand, counting down.
TACAATACCCGCAATGATAATAGATAGTACTGAAAGTGTAACCATTCATTTTCATCCATACGATAGCAGACATGGGGGCGATGCTTTAAAAAATTTCCCCGGAACAATATTTATTTACACCGGTATCATTACAGACCCTCCCGGCGAAAACTCCAGCAATGATAAAGACAAAGAAGAGGGAGACTTTGATACACACTGGGGCATCCTGGACCTTGGGATAAACACCATCAGCGACAATACTAATTACAATTCCCCTGCAGTAAAAAATTTCTTGAATGTTCCGGCAAACAGGCAAAACTCAAGCCTTTTCAATCTCCGCCAGGGCAAATCAATAAACGTAAATATCTATCCTTTTATGGAAACCCTTTATGCCCTGAAAAGGAAAAATCAAAAGATAAATATCTCTACAGGCTTAGGACTGCAGTTGTATAATTTTCGGTATGAAAACCCCATTACCTACACCCGCAATCCTAACAACGTTGTGCTTGACGCAACATCCTTTAAAAAGGATAAGCTTGGGTTTGACTACCTGAATGTACCGCTGATGATAACTTTTAAAACTAGGATACATAAAGACAAGTGGCTGGTTTATGGGGTGGGTATCACAGCAGGCTACAGTATTGCTACCTGGACCAAGGAAGAATCAGGCTCGCATAAAGTAAAAGTGCACGACGACTTTGGTTTCTCGAATTTCAATAGCTGTCTCACAGGTGAAATAGGTATTTCAAATGGCATACGTCTCTATGGGTCTTACCAGCTTACCAATATGTTCACCACAAGTACAGGCATGGTGCAGCACCCCATTAGTTTCGGTATCCGGTTCTTCGCTATTTAGTATACTTGCAGTTTAATACATTGATAGCCCCTTACAGGGGCTATTTTTATAATATACACACTGCCTTTTAACTATTAACCCTTTTAACCTATCCCCCAATACCCTACCTTTGCAGCGTTTTCATAAATATTAATAATGTCTGAAATAAGACCTTTTTTAAGGCTTAGCGGCTTAGAACCTTTGGTTGTAAGGCCGGAAAGCAATTTTCTCAATGTTGGTGAGCGTACTAATGTAACTGGCTCCAAAAAATTCGCCCGCCTTATCAGGGAGAATAAATACGAAGAAGCCCTGTCTGTTGCCCGCCAGCAGGTGGAAAGCGGTGC
>CAIRZD010000223.1 GCA_903882965.1 uncultured Bacteroidota bacterium | reverse complement strand
GTTTGGCATTAAGATAGGCTATGTAAAAAGGGTCGCGCCTGAAGAAAAAGAAGATCCTATAGAAAATGATACGGAGTCAAAATAACATAGCCGGTCACTTAACTAACCACACCCCGCACTCACGACTTATGATTTTTAAAAATAATTTGGTTGTTTAAAAAACAATATATAGATTTGTGATGCATTGACATTAAATGCAACAAGACACAATGAATCAAACAGAATTATTAAAAGGGACACTAGGCACCATCATCCTGCGATTGCTGGAAGAAAGGGGCCGGATGTATGGGTATGAGATCACACAGCTGGTGAAAGCGATGTCAGATGAAAAGATACTTGTAAAGGAGGGCTCTCTCTACCCTGCATTGCACAAACTGGAAGCCGATGGCCTGGTTACAGCAGAAGAAGTATTCATCGGGAAACGGGTACGTAAATATTATACCCTGACAACACCAGGCAAAAACGCTGTAAAAGTATCTGTAGACGAATTGCTCTCTTTTATTAAAACCATCCAAAATTTAATAACTTCGGAACCGCTAACATCCTATGGAGCAGCTATCTGATCAACAGATCGATATGGTACTGGATCGTATAAATACGGGTATCACCGATGCAAACCTGCAAAACGGCCTGCTTGATCATTATTGCTGCTATATTGAAGAGGCAATGAGCACGGGTTGTGGTTTTGAGGTCGCTTATGACAGAGCCTTTAAAGCAATCACACCAAACGGCACTCAAGAGATACAGGAAGAATTATTTTTCCTTTTAACATTCAAAACACAAACCAATATGAAACGCATCGTTTATGGTGCCGGCTGTTTTGCAGCATTCTGCATTTCGAGTGGTTATATGTGCCGCTATTTCCATTGGTTCGGCGGAGCTGAAGTGTTGGAGGTCGGATTCGTTTTTCTTATGATTACTGTTGTTACTATCCTGGTCAATGCCATAAAGCACATTAAAATACATTCGCCGGCCTATAATTTTCGTGTATTCATCGGTTTGCTCGCGGGTATGCTGGTTTCTTTCGGTAATCTATTCAAACTACATTCATTACATGGCGGAAATGTGTTGATCATCCTCGGCATGTTCATACTCAACTTTTTATTTCTGCCCCTGTTCTTTTTTCATCTATACAAACAATCGCTGACGAAAACATAACTTAAGACTTAGCCAAACAAATATTATTCATCATCATTATTTAACAACGACTAAAACGTTGAAGGGGGAATCTTTTTGCTAAAAACTAAAACATACTACTATATGAAAAACTTCATCAGTCACTTCTCAAAGAAATCAGCACTTGTACTATTACTGATCTGCAATATCCATAATGCAAACGCGCAACAGGTATTTGACAGTATTTTCCTTAAAAACATTGATGATCGGATGATCATAGACTTTAGTGTAAAAAGAGAGGTTAATGTATTTCAATACAGGATAGAAGCGACTAATGACAGTAACAGTTTTAGCCCGATCAGCATCTTACAATCCAAAGGGAATACAATGCTGTCAAGAAATTATCAATTTGAAATTTACACACCACTCTACAAATATTACCGGGTATGTATGATAGGTATGAATGCCAGCATGCAATATTCCGAAACAATAATAACTGATTACCCACCCCGGAAAATGGATAAGGAAAGCACTGATTTTAAAAAATCCGGCACCATAGTGATCAATAAAAATTAGAACGATGCGTAAAATTGTTTAGTATAATAAACCCTGTTTACAAAACGGTTTCCTGACTTTCCGGAAACCGTTTTTCAATTGTTCTGTAAATGAATGAGAAGAAAGTTAAATTTGCAATAAACGTCAGCACCAAGTTATCTGTATGACTAAGGAAGAATTCACCAAAATATCGCAGTCCATACCTCACCAGCCGGGATGTTATAAGTATTACAGCAAGGAGCAGGAATTGCTCTATGTGGGTAAGGCAAAGGACCTGCGCAAACGTGTAAGCTCCTACTTTAATAAAAACCTCGACAGCTTTAAGACCCGCAAACTGGTATCGCTCATATATGCGCTTGATTTTACGGTCACCGATTCTGAGCATGATGCCTTCCTGCTGGAAAACTCACTGATAAAACATTACCAGCCACGCTTCAATATTGTACTCAAAGACGATAAGTCTTATCCGTTTATCGTTATTAAGAAAGAACCTTTTCCGCGTGTGTTTTTTACACGGCGGGTTATAAAAGATGGCTCCGAATACCTGGGGCCATTTACCGGCCTGATGCGTGTGCGGGAGTTGTTGGAACTGGTAAAACAAAATATCCCGTTGCGAACATGTAGCCTCAACCTTACGCCTGCAAATATTAAAAAGGGAAAATTCAAAGTATGCCTGGAGTATCATCTGGGTAATTGTAAGGGACCATGCCAGGGCTTCCAGACGGAAGAAGACTACAAGGTAAACCTGCAGCAGGTGCGCTATGTACTGAAGGGTAACATAGGTGATGTGATAAAACACCTGAAAACAGAAATGCATGCCTATGCAGCAAACCTTGAGTTTGAAAAAGCACAGATCGTAAAAAAGAAAATAGAATCGCTGGATAGCTACCAAAGCAAATCGACAGTAGTGAACCCACGGCTGGAGAATGTGGATGTGGCCTGCATACTTGCCGATGAGCATTATTTCTACGTCAATTTTATGATGGTAAGCAACGGCAGCGTAGTGCACTCTAATACGGTGCAAATAGAAAAGCAGACAGACGAAGAGGAAGAAAGCGATGTTCTATCACTGGCGCTGGATAACCTTATGGAGAAATATCAAAGCCTGGCCAAAGAAGTGATAGTACCTGTGCCGGTAGATGTAGCTGATACCGGAATAAAAGTAACGATACCAAAAGCAGGTGATAAAAAACAACTGCTCGACCTGAGCATAAAGAACGCCGAGATTTTCATGCAGGAAATGCGCAAGAAAAGCACACTGCTGCTCGGCGAAAAATCAAAGGCCAATAATATGCAGGTGCTCGAAGAGCTGCAGGAAGCCCTGTATCTCAGCGAAATACCCACGCACATTGAGTGCTTCGATAACTCCAACTTCCAGGGGGCATACCCGGTGGCTGCGATGGTGTGCTTTAAGAATGGCCTCCCGGCAAATAAAGAATATCGCCACTATCATATAAAAACGGTGCAGGGTATCAACGACTTTGCATCAATGAGCGAGGTGGTGTACCGCAGGTATAAACGCCTTATGGATGAGGCGCAGCCACTGCCGCAGCTTGTGATCATAGATGGTGGCAAGGGCCAGCTGAGCGCTGCAATGGACAGCATTGAAAAACTGGGCCTAACCGGCCGCATGACGCTGGTGGGCCTTGCCAAGCGGGAAGAATCCCTCTTCTTTGCCGGCGACAGCGAACCCATACAGCTTTCGTTCGACAGCCCTGCGCACCTATTGGTGCGGCGCATAAGGGATGAGGTGCACCGCTTTGGCATCACCTTTCACCGCCAAATACGCAGCAAGGGCACTATAAAAAATGAACTGGAAGATATACCCGGCATAGGCGATAAAACCGCCACCGAACTGCTACAGGCTTTTCGCTCGGTGAAGAATATAAAAACACTCACGGAGCGGGAGCTGACCAAGGTGATAGGCGCTTCAAAAGCGCGGGTGGTGTGGGGGTATTTTAACCCCAATACATAAAAATACTCCTCTTATCACATTCAATATTGCTGGTAATCAACTGGCAGCTTTTACGAACAAAAAGTTTATATATCTTAGGCCAATGAAGACCCAAATTAATGCACTTACCTCTACTCGTGCCTTTGCTGCTATAATGGTGTTTATTTTTCATTTTGGCCATTCTATACCACCATTCAATAAAATCCAATGGTTATTTAATAATGGCAATATCGCTGTGAGTTATTTTTTTGTATTATCAGGTTTTGTTTTATACATCTCTCATGTCGAAAATAAACTGCGTTATTTCAATTTTTTAAAAAAGAGATTAGTGCGTATCGCCCCTGCATATCTGCTTGCACTGGGCCTCTTCATCCTTGCCAAATATTACCTATACAATGATCCATATACATCAGATGAAACACGGCAGATAGTATATTCTGCCTTATTCATACAATCTTATTTTCCACATTATGCATTATGTCTCAACACAGCGGCATGGAGTATCTGTGTTGAAATGCTTTTTTATGTCACTTTCCCTTTTCTTCTATTATTGCAAATAAAAAAAGATCAGGCTTTTTATGGTCCTAACGATCCTCTTTTTTATCATTACACAGGTTTCCATTTTTTATTTTTTCAAGTGGGATTATACACAAACAGATAATTGGAATTTTTTTGGATACAACCCTATTATCCATTTCCACCAGTTTTTGATAGGCATGGCAGGAGGTTTCATTTTCAAAAAAACTGACCCGGCCAGAAAAAAATATAAAATACTACCATTGGTGTGGTTTGCGGTCATCCTCTTGCTCTTGAATATGAAACCGGAAACAGCTGATTATTCAGCAGGTCTTTTATCACCCGTATTTATGCTGTTTATTATATCTGTCGCAATCACCAACCCAAGGATATTAAATATTAGACCGCTTGTATTCCTTGGTGAAATAAGTTATGGGATATATATACTACAGTTTCCTGTCACAGCATTCACGGAGCACTTTAATTATTTATATAAAATATTCTCAAAAACAGGTTTTTTCTTTTTTGCCCTGGCAACGCTGATATTGGTAGCCACTTTATCATACTACCTCCTTGAAAAACCTTTACTGAAAAAAATGCGCAAACCGGCTTTGGTAAAATAAACAGATCATTTTAACCTGATTTGTTTGACCAATAAAAGTGAGCGTTTGTAAAGAATATAAAGACGCTTACCGAGTGGGGACTGACCACGGTGATTAGTGTATCCAGGACAAGAGTGGTGTGGGCGTATTTTAATCCTGCTGAAAAACCTTAGCATCCCAAGAATCATACAAGTTGCTGTCTTTTCATTTTCTGCACACGAAAAAAATGATCCAGCGACCGCCTGCCCGGCCCTTCTAATAAGAGGTATAACGACACAAGTAGTTGTGCATAATCAGACCGGATCTCATGCAGAACTGCGCCTAAACCTATCTTTGGTGGCGCGGGAGGTAATGGCAGCGGGCTCGTACCAAGGTACAGGCTTATCTTGGTGGTTAAAATGGCCACGATCATTTCTATGATAAACAGGAATGCTGTGAGCCGGGTAAACAGACCAAGCATAAGGAACAACCCGCCAATGATCTCAAAGCTGGCTACAAAATCGGCCGTCATTTCCGGCATCGGGAACCCAAGTTTTGTGAACCGCCCTACCCCCTGGTTAGCGAATACAAATTTGAGAATACCTTCCCAGAAAAATACGCCTCCTGCCATCATGCGCAGAATTATGTTTGCATTAGAATTGTTTACCGGCGGATCCATGATCCATTTGATTACATTGCTCATAGTTTTTTGTTTTCACCAAAAGTATTGGTCGCAATAACAATGTCAATATAATATTCGGCGAGACGATGAAAACGGGGGTTGAAGTGAGTAAATGCTAACTGATCAGTTGCATGAGCTGCTCGCGGTAATTTCTGCTCAGCTTTACCGTTGCCCCATTCTGCAACACGACTGTATAATCTCCGTTGTAATGAGAACTAAGCTCCTTGATGAATGTAATATTCACAATAAACGAGCGGTGCGTACGTGCAAACACCGCAGGATCAAGCGACCGTTCCAAAGCCGTAAGTGATTCGGCATGCAGGTATTTCTTTTTCTGTGTAATAACAGATACATAATCTCCGCTCGCCTCAATAAACAGTACCTCATCGCAAGGCACTACTGTGATCTTTGCACCGTCTTTAATACTTATCCTATTCTTATAAGCACCCGTTGCAAGGTGCATCACCCGCTCTGTAAAGGGTTTAAATGCGCTGTGTTCCCTGCGGGCGTTCAGTTGCCGCACCGCTTTTTGAAATGCCTTATCAAACCGCTCCTGTGTAAACGGTTTCAACAAATAATCTGCAGCATCATGTTCATACGCTTCAAGCGCATAGTTATCATGCGCCGACACAATGACCAGGTAAGGATAATAATCGGCAGGCAGCGACCGCAACACTTCAAACCCCGTTTTGGCAGGCATTTGTATATCCAGTTAAATGATGTCAGGCAGGTGTTGTTTTATCTTTTCGCCAGCTTCATCCCCATCACTGCATTCCGCCACTATGTGCATACCGTCACCTGCCGGCAATGCCAGCTTTATAGCCTGCCTTGCCAGCAGCTCGTCATCAGCTATGAGTATCTTTAATGGTTGCATACGTTAGTGGTATTGTTATCCTCGCTTCCATGCCTGCTCCCCCGCTCACATAAGCATCGAGCGAAAAAGTCGCAGCCGCTCCATATAATTTATTCAGCCGCTCTATAGAGTTTGAAAGCCCGGTGCCTTTTTTGATTTCCTTCTGAGGTTTATCATTACTTCCGGTATCCTTTACGCTCAGGGTAAGTATATCATCAGTACGACTGGCATTGACAGAAATATTGCTTGCCCCGGCTGACCGTTCTACAGCATATTTTATAGCGTTTTCCACCAGCGGCTGCAGTATCATATTAGGCACCAATGCGTGATACGCACCTGTATCAATATTGTACTCCACACTCATCTTATCCTCAAATCGCACCTTCTGTATATCCACATATAGCCTCAGTGTTTCCAGTTCTTTTTCCAGCGGCACCACCTGGTCTTCAGCGTCTTTCAGGGCTATGCGCATCAGGTCGCTCAGTTTTTCAAGCATGGCGGTTGCCTTTCCTTTCTCCCCCATCTTTATGAGTGTTATGATAGAATGATGCGTATTGAATAGAAAATGCGGCTGTAACTGCTGTTTTAAAAACTGCAACCGACTGTCTGCAAGTGATCTTTCGAGTGTTACGGTTTTAATTCTTTCATTTTGGAGTGCTCGGTAATATGCTGCGCCGTTTATAACAAGCAGTATAATACTGTATACAATAAAGTTGAAAAATATCCCCGTCAGTGCGCACTTCTTTAGAATCACCACATAATTAGCAGGTTGCCTCAGCAACTCATTGATCAGCTTAGCAGTAAGTGATGCTGCGAATACATGCACTGTACACAACAAGAGGTAAATGGAGAAATGATATACCAGGAAATTACCCACCTTACTTTCAGTATAATTCATTTTTTGCGCCAGGAACATCGCAACCGGCGTCAGCGGCATCCATACTATCCACCGTGCTATAAAAGGCAATTCCTGCCTGATATGAAAAGGCGCATCCAGCAATATGGAATTAAAATAACTACCTGCCAGGCTCAGGCAAATAACCACCAGCCACAGCAAAGCATACCATAAAAACCGTTTTGAAAAAGAGAACACAGGGCAAAGGTAGGGCAGAAAAATATATCGGTTCTATTTCCCCGCCGTTTCTTTCTTCCTTACCACTATCCATTCATCTATATTCACCGTGAATGGCATTTTGCCTATGGTCACAATGGCGCGCTTGTCGCGCTTGTCGCGCAGCTCGGTAAGGGTGCCTACCTGGTGGTTTATTTTGTTGCGCAGCAGGTCGCCGGTCTTTGGCTTGCCGCCTATTGTCTCGTAGTTCTTATCTGTTTTCTTTGCAGCTACCACATTTGCATTAACCTGCTTTTTCCTGAAGAGTACCGTTTCGGCGGCATCTATCACTTCCTGCTTGTTGGTACTTTTTTTCCAGTCCTGGATGATCTGTTTAAACTTGCGTTCTGTATCACGCAGATAATCGAGCTCTTCTTTTTTTATTTCATTTTGCAGGCGCAGGGTTTCGCGCTGCTGGCGTAGTTTTTCTTTATCAGTGAGGTCGGTATATTGCTTTTTCAACTGCTCATTTTCTTTGAGGAGCTTATTGAGTTCTTTCTCTTTTTCTTCGAGTGTGGCAGAGCGCTGCTCAGCCTGGTAAAGCATTTTATCCAGTTTGAAGTGCTCACGCTGGGTGAGTTGCTTCGCGCGGGCTATTACAGTATCAGGCAGGCCGCTGCGCTTGGCTATGGCAAATGTATAGGAGCTTCCGGGTTTGCCGGTTACGAGGCGGTATAGCGGCTCCAGCTTTTCCTCATCAAACGCCATTGCGCCATTGTATATGCCGCGCACCTTGCCTGCCATTGCTTTAAGATTCAGGTAGTGCGTGGTAATGATACCCAGCGCATGCTTTGCTGCAAGCTCCTCCACAATGGCCTCAGCAAATGCACCACCCAGATCAGGGTCAGAGCCGCTGCCAAGTTCATCTATAAAGAACAGTGTTTTGCCATTGGCCGTCTCCATGAATTGTTTCATGTCCTGCAGGTGGGCGCTATAGGTGCTCAGCTCATGCTCTATAGATTGCGTATCACCAATATGCACCATTAACTGGCGAAAAATGCCCGTCTCAGAATTTTCATCGGCAGATATCAGCAACCCTGCCTGCGCCATAAGTTGCAGCAGGCCCACGGTTTTCATAGCCACCGTTTTACCGCCCGCATTCGGCCCACTGATGATAAGTATGCGCTGCTGGCGATCGAGTGTGATATTGAGGGGTATGGTAGTTTTATTGCCGTGCTTGTTTTTAAGATACAGCAGCGGGTGGTATGCTTTTATAAACTGCAGGCCCGGATGCGCGCTGAGGCGCGGCATTGCTGCATTCATATCAATAGCCAGCAGGGCCTTTGCACGTATATAATCATAAATACCCGTAAGCTGGAAATACGTTTCGAGCTGCGGTGCATAAACAGCAGTATCCCTTGTCGCCTGTTGCAGGATACGTTGTATCTCCCGCCGCTCGGCATGCTCCAGGGAAAAAACCTCGTTATTGAGCTCTATGGTTTCTTCCGGCTCTATGAAAACGTTTTTCTGCGTATCGCTCTCGCCATGCAGTATGCCTTTTGCTATGCGTTTATACTCTGCCTGTATCGCAGCCGTGCGCCTGCCGTTATGAAAACTCTCAGCAATATCGGCAAGGTAACCGGCTTTGTTGAGGCGGCGCAGCACACCGTCAAAAGTCTTTCGCGCTTCGTGCCGCACCTTACCCAGCTGAGAGCGTATGCTCATAAGCTCCGGCGATGCGTTGTCTCTCACATTACCCTGCTCATCAATAACGGCGAAGATAGTGTCGGTGATCTCCTTTTCGTAAGTGATATGTGCACACAACGCCTGCAATGCAGGGAAAAGATCGGCCTGCTTTTTAAACCATTGCAGTATATCGCGGATATTCAACGATAGCTGTGCAAATGAAAGTAACTGCTCGCCGCTCAGTGTGCCGCCGGGCATAAGTAGCTTAAGCTCTTTTTGCAGGTTGCGGGTAAAGTCGTTTGGGAAATGGGCGCTGCTGAGTAATATTATTTTGAATTCATTGGTTTGCAGCAGGTCCCGCTCCATATGCTCCAGGCGCGTATGAAAACGGATATTGGCTACCCTATCGCGCGCAGCATCCGTGCGACACTTATTTAGTAATAAATCACAAACCTTATTAAACTCCAGGGCATTCGCAGCATGTGCCGGGTACAGTAGCATGATCTTGATTCCAGGTGCAAAAGTAAAGAATTGTGAGGGATATAGGATTTGAGTGAGTAAAATAGTGTGCTATTTCCTGGTCATTCACCCCTTTTAAAAATAGCTAACGGGAAGAAGTGTTATAAAATTAATTATTAATTTATTACTTTGGCAGAAATGTTTTTTTAGTAAATAAGTGCCCTCTATATATGAAACGCCTGCTTATATTATTACTCCTATGTCCGGTTATTTTACTAGCCCAAAAGCAGGGACAGCAAGCTATTGATTCTATACTCAAAAAGATGCCTGCGGCAAAAGAAGACACGAATAAAGTGAAGTTGCTTAATGCTTTATCATATTCTTACAGTTTTACAAACCCGGATGATGGAATAAAATGCGGGCAACAGGCATTGGGTCTGGCTGAAAAACTGAATTGGCAATCAGGGATCGGTGGGGGCAATAATAATATAGGGATCAATTATTACTACAAGTCAGATTATGCATCGGCGATGGCATATTATTCAAAGGCTATCAGCGTTTACAAAGCAATAGATGATCAAAAAATGATGGCTGAGGTATTAAACAACATGAGTAAAGTTTATACCGATAAAAGTGACTTTGCCAAAGCCATGGATTGCTCATCCAAAGCGCTGAAAATAACTGAAGAAACCGGGGATAAAGTTGCTAACAAGAACAGCCTAACCATTATCGGCAATATCTATTATATACAAAGCGATTATCCAAAAGCGTTGGAATATTATTTCAGATCCTTAAAAATCTCTGAAGAGATCAGTGACAAAAGGGGAATTGCGACGAACTTAATTGGCATTGGTAATGTTTACAATTCTCAAAAAGATTATCTCAAAGCATTGGAATATTACACCAAAGACCTGAAAATAGCCGAAGAGACCGGGAACAAAGAGGCTATTGCTGCTGTGAATACCAATATAGGCTGTTTATATACAGCGCAAAACGATCCTGTAAAAGCGCTTGGATATTTTTTTACCGCGCTGAAAATAGAGGATGCAATAGGAAAAAAAACAACACTGCAATTATATCCGCGAATATCGGTAGTTGTTATACCAGCGTAAAAAAATATATACTCGCCATAGCGTATGAAAAAAATGCCCTGAAAATTGCAGAAGAGACCGGTGAAAAATATGTTGCAGTGCAGTCCTTGTTATCTGTTAGTGATGCATACTTGGGGATAGTAAAAGACCCTTCGGCATTGCAAAATGTAAAAATTACCGAAGAGGATCAACCAGACTGGATACATATACCTGTCGCGGCAATAACCAGCAGCAAACCCGCACTACTGCGTGAAACCACAGAACAACTGCAACGGGGCCTTGCAATAGCTAAAGAACTAAACATCCCGGAGTTAATACAGTTATGTTACGAACATCTTGCAGAGGCAAGCAAGTTATCCGGTAATTATAAATTAGCCATGGAATATGCCGACAATGGCAGGACTATCAAAGATTCCCTTTTCTCATCAGAGGATAAAATAAAAATCACCAACCTTGAAACAAAACGGGCGCTTGACCTGAAACAAAAACAGATAGAACTGGACCAACTGGACATTGCTAAAAAACACAATGAGCGTTTTTTCTTCATCACAGCAATTATATTGCTTATAACAATAGGTTTATTGTTTATTAACAGGCAATATTTGAAACATAAAAAAGTTGAAGCAGAAAAGAAAAACGCGGAATTATGGCGAGGTGTGGCTGAAAAGGATAAAGACCGTGCAACTCATTTATTAAATGAAAGAATCAAAGAACTGGCTACTATTTATATGGCCAACAATATCCTGCTGGATGAAAATAAAAGTGTTGATGATGTTTTTAATGAGATAGTAAATTTGTTACCACCCGGATGGCAATACCCGAATGTTTGTGCCGGCAGAATAGTATTTGACGGAAATGAATATACAACCTTAAATTATGCACCGTCACCCTATAAACAGGATGCACCAATAAAAACACAAGACGGAAGAATAGGGTTCATTGAAGTGGTCTATACAATGGAAATGCCCAATGAAACCGAAGGACCTTTCCTTAAAGAAGAGCGGGACCTGATCAATGCATTGGCTGATATTATTGAGGTTTACTTCAATAAAAAATCACACCAGGATGCATTAGTGAAATCTGAGGCAAACTTCAGGAGTTCGTTTGAGCATGCTGCAATTGGCATGACACTTGTTACTCCGGGCGGAATGTTCATGAAGGTAAATAATGCGCTTTGCAGCATGCTAGGCTATTCTGAAGAAGAATTTTTGTCGTTCTCAATCAGAGATATCACTCATCCCGAACACCAGGATGCCGATATGGAAAACATTAAGCTGCTATCGGAAGGCGTTAAAGATTATTACAGAACTGAAAAGAGATACATACATAAAAATGGTTCGGTGGTCTGGGTAAACCTGAATACAGCAATTATAAGAGACAGCAGTTTCCGGCCATTATATTTTGTATCACAGATCGAAAACATTACAGCAAAAAGGGAATCAGAACAGAAATTCCGGGGGCTGGTGGAGAAATCTGTCGTGGCTGTATACATCCTGCAAAATGGTAAGTTCATCTATGTCAACCCCCGTGCATGCGAAGAGTCGGGCTATACGGAAGAAGAACTAACCTCCCTGCCGCTTGAAAAATTTGTGCATAAGGATGATATTATGACCGTGTACCGGAATATAAAAGCCCGCGTCAAAGGTGAAGTCGATGAAGTAAGGTATGAGGTGCGTGCAGTGAAAAAAGATGGCGGGGTCATATGGGTGGAGATGTTCGGAACAGTCATGGAGTACCAGGGCGCACCCGCCATCATAGGCACAATGGTAAATATCACCGAGCAAAAAAAATCTCAGGAACTCATAAAAGAAAGCCAGGCTGAGTTATCGGCATTCTTTGATAATGTAGAGGGTTCTGCATGCCTGGTCGATGCAAACAAAAGATATCTTATCTTCAACAAGTCGTTCATCCAGGAACATAAGCGCCTTACAGGCAAAGACCCTACGTCCGGAATGGAGATATATGAATTCTTCCCACCAGATGTAAAAGCCGGGCGCCACGCAATGCTGGACGAAGTACTGAAAGGAAATAAACAGGCGCTCGAAGTGGACTATATACGGGATGGCACGCATATCTTTTACCGTACCACCTATAATCCCGTTATTTCAGATGGCAAGGTCATTGGTATTTCCACATACTCCATCGATCTTTCCGAAATAAAAAATGCCGAGCGGGAGATACTACGCCTCAACCGCATCTACCAGTTCATTAGCCAGATCAATGAATCGATGCTGAAGCTGGAAAACAGGGAACAGATATACGCAGAGGCATGTCGCATAGCCGTAGAGGTTGGCAAATTTCAAATGGCATGGATCGGCACATACGATAAAAAAGAAGATAGAACTACGCCCGTTGCCTGGGCAGGTGCTGAAGATGGCTATTTTGATGCGATTGATATTGCAGGCATGAAGGTATCTCAATCGGCAATACCATCGGCACGGGCCATACGTGCAAAGACCCATTTCTATTACAACGATATTGCCAACGATCCGGAAATACCCCCACATGTAAAAACTGAAATGCTCAAGCGAGGCTATTTGTCAGGGCTTTCATTTCCCATCTATGTAAATGCTGAAATAGTTGCAGCCTTTGTTCTCCTCGTATCTGAGCCTTTCTTCTTTAATGATGAAGAGGTGCGCCTGCTGCGCGAGGTAACCGATAATATTACTTTTGCACTGGATAAAATCCGTATCAGGGAGCTTCATGACAAGTCTGAGGCCAATCTACATTCCATCTTCGACACCACACACGTATCATACTTACTGCTTGATAATAACCTTACAGTGCTGGCATATAATCAGCACATAATGAATTGGTATAGTAAGTTCACCGGCGTCACATTGCGTGTCGGGGATAGCTTTTTAGATCAGGCACGGCCCGAAAGACGCGAGAGTATAAAGAAAATGTATGACGATGTTGTCGCAACATCTACACCTATTGAATACGAAACCATCTATACAAACGGGAAAGAAACAATGTACCTGACGGTCACTGTTTCGCCGATTATAACTAATGCTAAAACAATTGGCATTTGTATTACCGGGCACGATATCACTAACAGGAAGCTCATTGAAATTGAGCGGCAAAAAATGATCACAGATCTTCTTCAAAGAAATCGCGACCTTGAGCAATTTTCCCATATTGTTTCTCATAATGTCCGGGGACCGTTAGCTACAATACTAGGGCTAAATAGCATGTTAAGCGAAGAGCAAGACCCAAAAGAACAGGAATTTATACTTGATGGCATCAGGATATCATCCGAAAAACTGGACTCTGTCGTTAAAGACCTGAATGAGATATTGCAGGTAAGAAGAGAACTTTCTGAATCAAAAATTCAGGTCAACTTTCAGGAAGTTGTTGACGAAATAAAAGGAAGCCTGGTACTGCTTATTAAAGAGAATAATGTAAAATTTATTTGTGACTTTACCGCTGCGAAAGAAATACTATCCGTCCGCTCCTATATAAACAGCATTTTTTATAACCTTATTACAAACAGTATAAAATATGCGCAACCCGACAGATCGCCTGAAATAAAAATATGGACAGAGAAAGAAAACGGGAAGATTATTATTTATTTCCATGATAATGGCATGGGCATTGATCTCCCTAGGTATGGAGATCGCGTCTTTATGCTCTACAACAGGTTTAATCATACTGTAGAAGGCAAGGGCATAGGGCTATTCATGACAAAAACACAAGTAGAAGTATTAAACGGAACGATCGAAATTAATAGCGAACCGGGATCGGGAACTACATTTAAAATAGCATTTCAGGAATAAATTTTCATAACTCAGATTTATCCCACCGGTCGAAAATCTCCCTTCGTCCTGACTATGCGGAAGCATCTGCTTCAATTACAAACTAAATCCTGGTTCTTTCCAGAAACGCTAGATATACATGGTAATATTATAACTCATCTTTTAAAATATCCGGGTATCTTTTTTGCCGACTACCTCCAAACTTTGGGATATGTTTTAAGCGCAAGTCAAAAAGATTTTCAACATGTTAAAGACACAAGTCTCAAAGCCTTGCGCCAAATGGGGAAAGCATACTAGTTAAAAGTGACCCAGGCTAAACGAGCCTCTTTTTTTCTGCCATTACGTTCAACAATTACGGTAGCATAGGTGTTAGTGCCTTCATTATAATCCGTCCCGGCCGTATAGCCGAATGTGCTTGAGTTATCAGTAGGCTCTCCAAAAAAGAATACCTTTTCAATAGTATTATTACTAAGCTTGTATCCAACAGAATTAGTAAGAGATACCGCAGACACTTTCCGGCGCTTCGATTCATCTTCGCCCTTGTTAATGTTGGACACCGCGTCATTGAACAATATGTAATTACCCTTAGAGGTACTTATATAATCATAAGACATGAACTGAGCATTATCTACACCATGGGTTTCCTGCTGTAATTTTTTAATGGCATAGCCACTTATCTCAGCGCATGTATCAGAGAATATAGATACACCAATATCACTAAGAAACGACTTCCCTTCCATGCTTGCTGTTTTTTCCATAATAATAGTAGTGGTGTTATCTTTATTGATAACCATTTTGTTAGGTATACCGTTAAATTCGTAATCCTTGTCAATATGAGTTTGACCATATTCATTCACCTTCTGTCCGTCCACAGCTTTTGCGCTTATTAAATTAATAGTTTCCGGATCTATGTACATGATCAGCGACAAATAATAATGGGTAACTGTCCCTGTCAGCCTCCTCGTCTTGGATTCAGAAAGTGATTTTGTGCGCAATTCAAGCTGGTTGTTTTTCCTGTTAAACAACATTTGCGACGCGATTTCGTCACTAAGATCAACGTTAATATTCATTGTTTTATTCAAGAATATTTTTTCTCCGGCATTTAGTTTAGCTACAACTATTTTGCTATCACCTACAAGACGCGGGGGTAATTCCCTGGCATAACTGGGTTTTTCCACGAAACCGGTCAGTACCAGGTAAACACCTTTGTTACCATCTACCAACACCGAACTATACTTGGTATATCTGAAGCCACCCGGGCCTCCTCCTTTATAATCTGCTTCACTAAGTTTTTTATTTTCGCCATCATAATGAGTTACCTTTATTTTTCCCTCCACGTTTCTCAATGTTTCAGCGATCACAACATAACAATCAGATGCCGGGTCTTTCTTAACATCTATGAAACCAATCTCAACAGGTGATGATTTTACCGCACCTGCCGTGGCAACTACCTCTTCCTTTATCATTCCTCCATCTGAGGGGTTCAATCTTAGGCGCACTAATGTCCGTTGATAATGATCCTCTAAGTTGAGGAACAGAACCGGTTCACCATTTATCTCGTAGAGCCATCTGTCCACTACGTCAGAAGCATTCCACAAATTGCCGGTAATATTCTTTTGGGAAACTATTTTCCGGCTTTTATCATAGACCGCAACATCGATCCCGCCTTTATCCTCCATATGAAGGAGAAAAGTATTCCCGTTCTTCAATTGTAGTATCTGATTCCATCCACCACCAGATTCGTCAAACACATCACTTTTCTCAACGTGAAATTGCTGGGCAATAATTGTGGATGTGGATGAAAGAATAGCCAGTAAAAAGATCGGCGCAATTTTTCTGAGGTTCATAGGTGTAGTTTTTGGCGAAAATAATTCATTGGTGTGAAATATCATACTTATATGAAAACGACAC